>JBAPWO010000037.1:0-1779 GCA_049283735.1 Candidatus Dormiibacterota bacterium | reverse complement strand
ACTGGGTTCCGTTCTTAGCAAATACAATAAAGTCATAGCTAATGCTCTCCCCATACGATTTCGCGATTCGTGTGGGCCGGATACTCCTGCTCGTCGAAGTTAGTGCAATCGACCGTTCCCTCCGCCGGACTGCGTCATACTGGCGATAAAGGGAGGGTCATACCTTCTGCAGATTCGAATCATGTCACGCAAGGCGGATACGAGCATCTCGGCCTTTTCCGCCGCTGTGGTTCCCCGAGCTGAAGTAGAATTCGCGGACGCGGTGTTGCAGCACGGCGGCTTTTTCGAGCTCGTTGAACCGGATGCGCTTGTCTTTCGTGATCAGTATCCAGCCGTGCTCACCAACAAACGGCAGCCAAACTGAGTCTTCGGTACCAGGCGCAAAATGCTACCCGTGGCGTTCATGTTTCACACCATGCTGCACGAGAGCGTCGAGAATCGGTTTGCAGTTGTGAAGATTTTCGTCGAGGTAAAGAACGAAGTCTTCAGGCAGCGACAGCGGCCGTCCTCTGCTCCCAGCGGATTGCTTCTTCGATCTGCCGCGGCTTGACGCCATATTCGGAAGCGAGATCGTCTATCGATTCGCGGGCATTAAACCTGGAAGCGACCACCGCAGTCGAAATGCCGGTGCCCGCGATCACGGGCTTACCAAACCCCACCGCCGGATTGATCTGGATCAACTTCGGTTCGTTCTCAGTTCGTTCCATGACGAATGGGTAGAGTTTGAAGACGCCCCTTGGATTACGTTCGACGCGTTCCAAATAAAGTTCCATTATTCCGGGGATCAATATCTGCTGGTCTTTCGAGAGATTCACAACTTTTCCGAGGTGCTCAATGAATAAGTCCCGGCGGTCGGTTTGGAAAGCCTGCTCGATGAGCGGATGTTTATGCTGAACGTACTTGGCGAGAGTAATGAGAGCCTTGCGCACCTTGGGAATGCGCACATCGTAAATGGCTCGCATGCTGCTCAGCATGTAGCATTCCAGCAAGTTACTGAACGACAGACGAGGCGGCTCCGCGCTGGCCAGCTTAATCAAAGGAGGGACCGAGCCTCCGCCTTTGAGCCAATAGGCAAGAGTATTCTGCGGCACCCTGAGGTACTGCGCCGCCTCAGCGACCCCGTAGATCGGAGTTTCCATCATTCCATTCACAGTCGGCCTCATGGCTGTTGCTCCTGCACCACCGAAGGCGCCGTACTTGTGAGTTCTTCGGTCTGAGAAAATGCTCTGATCCACACCGCAAAAGAACGCGACGGAAGCTTGTAGGTTCCCTTCGTCCCCCGCTTGGCGAGAATTATGCCACGGGATTTAAGGGCAGATAGAGCATTGTCCAGCGTTGACGCCTTTATTTGCGCAGCTTCCTTTCGAATCTCGGACTTGGAGACCCAGGAATCGAAGTGCTTCGCCATCACTCGCAACACTTGTCGATACTCCTCCGAGCCAATTTGTTCGAAATACTGCTTCTCGAAATATTTCAATCCAAGCTGCTTGAGGGCTCCCGTTTCGCCGTAAGCCCCTTTTTGTACGTCATACACATCGATGTTATTGTCATCATCGGCGTCGAAAGCACAATAAGCAAACTGTTGGATGAAATGGGGATAGCCTTCCGTAATATACGCAAGGGACTGCTCCGCGTCGGGATCGATTGTTACTTTGAAACTATTCCTTGCGTTCGCCTCCTCGTATCACCGTGATGCAATCTTCAACAGAGAGGGGCTGAAGCCCGAATACGTTGAAAAGGCGGAGTGACGACTCGTGGCTTTTTCGGAGTCGCTCGCGC
>JBAPWO010000036.1:0-12112 GCA_049283735.1 Candidatus Dormiibacterota bacterium | reverse complement strand
GTCGACCACCTCGCCATCTGTGCCACGGACCTCCGCTGCTACACAGCCCAGAACACCTTCCTGCGACGCTACGAGGGGGCGCTGCCCGCCTCACCGGCCTGCAACGCCGACTGCCTCGGGTGCATCTCGCTCCAGACCGACGGCGAGGCCCCCGCCCCCCAGCCGAGGATGCGCTTCGCGCCGACCGCCGCCGAGCTCGCCGGCATGGCGTCGTTCCATCTCGGCGGTTCCGACGCGGGGATCGTGTCATTCGGCCAGGGATGCGAGGGCGAACCGCTGACGCGTGACGACGTCCTGGCCCGAGCGGTCGCGATGATCCGCAAGGACCATCCGGAGGCGACCATTCACGTCAATACGAACGGCAGCCGCCCGCAGGTGCTCCAGGGGCTCATCGACGCGGGCTGCAACAGCGTCCGGATCAGCGCGATCTCGTTCACCGACCCGGTGTTCCGCGCGTACTACCGTCCGGTCGGATACTCGATCGAGGACGTCATCGAGTGCGGCCGGGTCATGTCCCGCGCCGGCGGGCAGGTGTGCCTGAACCTGCTCAGCTTCCCCGGCCTGACCGACTCGCGCGAGGAGCTCGACCGCACCGCCAGCGCGGTCCTGGAGATGGGCGCGGGTCAGATTCAGTGGCGCTCCCTGAACTGCGATCACGATTGGCTCGTCGACGTGCTGACCGCCCGCGGGTTGCTCCCAGACGACGGGATCGGCCTCGCGGCGGCGTACCAGCACTTGGTCGATCGGCTCCCCGGCGTGACCCACGGCAACTTCACCCGGCCGGTGGCGATGGCCCTGGATTGAGCTCGTCGCGGGCGTGGTATCGTCAACTCGTCCCTTCCGAGTGAACCAAGGCGCCCCATGAAAGCTTCGATCCATCCCGTCTACCACGTCGACGCTGAAGTCCACTGCCTGTGCGGCAACACCTTCACCACCGGCTCCACGCTTACCGAGCTGAAGACCGAGGTGTGCTCGGTGTGCCATCCCTTCTTCACCGGGACCCAGCGCATCGTCGACACCGGCGGCCAGGTCGAGCGCTTCCGCCGCCGCGCCGAGCAAGCCAAGAAAGCCTGACCGGCTCCTCAGATAGCCGGTGCGCGCTTAGGGCCGCGAGAGCAGTCCCGAGATATCCAGCTCGAGGCAAGTGACGATGCGTTCTGACACGTCACGCATTTGGTCTGGGGTCAGCTGACCCACCCGCCGGAGAATTGCTTTCTTGGCGACCGGAGACACGTACATCGCGTTGACGTATGCCTCCTTGCCCGACGTCCCATGGCTCGCTTCGCCGCCGATCAGATAGAAGATCGGGTGGGTCCCGCTGACGAGTCGCCGATACACCCCAGGCTTCTTTGTGGACATCGCCTGATCGACGGAGTTGATGCGCGCCGCCATCACGTCCTCACGGGATTCGGACGTTCCGTCTTGAAGGAGAAGAATCCGGCGAAGCTTGACCGATACCAGAATGCGCGGCACATCACCGGGAGCAATGTCCGCTTGGAAGTCCTCTATCGAGTCATATTGCGCGAGCTTGGAAAACTCGGCCTCGGCGCTGGGCAGCAACGCGTCGACGGGGAATCCAGGCGTAAATGGATAGAGGGCTAAACAGACCGAGCCACGCGTGAGGTGGGAGCTCGCAGCTGGCATTTATAGCCAGCTTTCCACGATCCCTTGTGCCAAGTCCCGGTCCGCTGCACGCTCTTCTCGAAGCAGATCGAAATCCTCGTCGTCGAGAAGCTGATCGACGGACACGGGCTGTCCACGACGCCGACGCTCGAGCAGCCCGCTGACTGCCTCGTACTCAGCGGGATGGAGCATGTAAAGCGTCGCGCGGCCATGACTCTGCACGACCACGGGCTGATGGCGGGCCAGCGCCTCCCTGCCGGCGTTCGGGATTCGGACGTCACTCGCTGAGATGATCGTTTCTGACATTCCGTCATAATAGTACGATCCGTCAGGATTGTCCACTGTGGCGGGCTGACCGTCTCTCACACGATCTGGGTACTACAACTAGCATGCCGATCATGCCCCGAGCCCGCCGCTGCCGCGATCTCCTCCTCACGGTTGCGATAAACGCGGTGAGCGCACCGCCTGCCACCTTCTTCTATGGCGGCCAGGCGGTCATCGAAGGCGTGCTCATGCGCGGCAGGGATCGCTACGCGATTGCGGCACGCAAGCCGAACGGCGAGATCGCCGTGTGCACCGATGTGTTGCGCTCGCGCGTCTACACCGCAAGCGTCTGGCGCCGCCCATTCCTTCGCGGAGTCGCCGGCCTGTACGAGACCATCCACCTGGGCATGCGCGCGCTGCAGTGGTCGGCGCTCGTGCAGCTCGGCCAGGACGCCGAGATCGGTGAGGGCGCGATCCGCGGCGCCATGATCGCGTCGCTGGTCTTCGCGCTCGCGCTGTTCATCGGCGTGCCACTGCTGCTCGGTGGGCTGCTGCACCACGGAGCGACGCAGTCGATCACGGCCGTGCTCATCGAGGGCGTGATTCGCGCCGCGATCCTGATCCTGTACCTGCTGCTGATCGGCATGATCCCGAACGTGCGCCGGCTCTTTCAGTACCACGGCGCGGAGCACATGGCGATCAACGCGCTCGAGTCCGGCGACGCCATTGACGTTGGGCATGTTCGCGAGCGCAGCCGCCTCCATCCCCGGTGCGGCACGGGGTTTCTCGTCGTCGTCGCACTGGTGAGTGTCGGCGTCTTCGCACCGCTTGGCCTGCTGCCCACCGCGGTGCGGCTTGTCTGTCAGATCGTGCTGGTGCCGGTGGTCGCGGCCGTGTCCTACGAGATCATTCGCGCGCTCGTCAGGATCCGCACCACGCTGCCGGGCCGGATCGCTCTGGCGCCGGTGCTCGGAACCCAGTTGCTGAGCACGCGCCGTCCCGCCGATGCGCAGATCGAGGTCGCGATTGCGGCACTCGATGCGGCTCGCGCGGGTGACGCCGTCGTCTTCGAGGCGTCCGGAACGCGCTGAGACATTTGCCATGCCAGAGATGACGCCGTTCGAGCAGCGCCTTGCCGCGCTCGAGTCCCGATACAACGAGCTCGAGACGCTGCTCAGCGCACCCGACGCGTACCAGGACCTCGAGCGTATCCAGCAGCTGTCCCGAGAGCAGGCCAAGCTGCGCGAGGTGGTGGAAGCGGCTCGACGCTGGCGCGATGCGCAGGATGCAGCACGCGAAGCCGAGGAGATGATGCGTGCGGAATCCGACCCGCAGATGATCGCCATGGCGGAGGAGGAGCACCAGGCCCAGCTCGCCGCCGCCGAGACTGAATACGAGCGGCTCCGTGCCCTGCTCCTGACCGCGGATCCCAACGACGAACGCGACGTCATCGTCGAGATCCGCGCGGGCACGGGCGGCGACGAGGCCGCCCTCTTCGCCGCCGATCTCTTCCGGATGTACGCCCGATATGCGGAGCGGCAGCGCTGGCGCATCGAGGTGCTCGATCAGAGCGAGACGGCCGGGCACGGCTTCAAGGAGATCGTTTTCGAGGTGCATGGTCAGGGTTCGTACTCGCGGCTCAAATTCGAGTCGGGCGTGCATCGGGTGCAGCGCGTGCCCGAGACCGAGGCGCAGGGACGCATCCACACGTCCGCGGCGTCCGTCGTGGTGCTCCCCGAGGCGGACGATGTCGAGGTCGACGTCAACGAGAACGACCTGAAGATCGACGTCTACCGCAGCACCGGTCCGGGCGGCCAGAGCGTCAACACCACCGACTCGGCGGTACGCATCACCCACCTTCCGACCGGCCTCGTGGTCACGATCCAGGACGAGAAGTCGCAGATCAAGAATCGTGCCAAGGCGATGCGCGTGCTGCGTGCGCGCCTCTACGACCTTGCGCAGGCCGAGCGCGACGCGGAGCTCAAGGCGACCCGCCGCTCGATGGTGGGCAGTGGGGACCGCAGCGAGAAGATCCGCACGTACAACTTCCCGCAGTCGCGCGTGACCGACCATCGCATCGACCTCACCCTGCATCAGCTCCAACGGGTGCTCGACGGCGATCTCGACATGCTGATCGAGCCGCTGTCGAACGAGGACCAGGCACGCCGCCTCCTCGAGGACGACCCGGGCGATGCCCCGCACGCCGCCTGAGGTGGCGTCGACCCCTCCAACGCTCATCGACGTGCTCCGTCTGAGCACGACGTACCTCGGCGACCACGGCAGCACGTCGGCGCGCCTCGACTCCGAGCTGCTCTGCGCGCAGGCGCTCGGGCTGCGCCGCATCGACCTGTACCTGCAGTTCGACCGCCCCCTCGACGCCGGGGAGTTGACATCGATCCGCGAGCTGGTCAGGCGCCGAGGCAAGGGTGAACCGGTCGCGTACATCACCGGCACTCGTGAGTTCTACGGCCGGTCGTTCACGGTCACACCTGACGTGCTGGTGCCGCGCCCCGATACCGAGACACTGGTCCAGCGCGCTATCGCCTTTCTGCGCGCGCGGCCGGGAGCGGAACTCCGCGTTGCCGACCTCGGAACCGGCAGTGGCTGCATCGCGATCACGCTCGCCGCCGAGGTCACCGGCATGAGCGTGACCGCGACCGACGTTTCACGCGCTGCGCTCGACGTGGCCCGGGCCAATGCGCTGGCGCTGGACGTCGACATCTCGTTCGTCGAGTGCTCGTGGGCGGATTGCCTTGACGGACGGTTCGCCCTCATCGTCAGCAACCCGCCGTACGTGACCACCGAGGAATTCGAGGCCGTGGATCGAGACGTGCGTGACTTCGAGCCCCGCGGCGCCCTGCTCGGCGGCGACGACGGCCTCGACGCCTACCACGCGCTGCTCGCGTCGATTCGCGAACGGGTCACCACCGCGCGGCTGATGCTCGAGGTCGACCCGGGCCACGCCGACGCGGTCGCCGCCCTGGCGAGTGCGTCCTTTGCGGGCGCGGTCACTTCCCCCGTGCTCGACCTCACCGGGCGGACCCGGGTCATCGATGTCGAGCTGCCGTGAGCCTCGACGCCGCGGTGGAGGCGATCAGGCAGGGTGGCGTGATCGCGATCCCGACCGACACCGTCTACGGGCTGGGCTGCGACCCGGCGAACCCGGCCGCGGTGAGCCGCATCTACGCCATCAAGCGCCGCCCCGACGGGCTCGAGCTGACCCTCCTGACCGCGTCCCTGGCTGACGTCGAGGACGACGTCGATCTGAGTCCGGCGGCGCGAACGCTGGCAGCCGCGTACTGGCCGGGGGCGCTCTCGATCGTGAGCACGCTGCGCAGCCGGCGCTGGGCGATCCCGCGCGATGGCACCACGCTCAGCGTCCGCGTTCCGGATCATCCCGTCGCCCTCGAACTGCTCCGGCGCACCGGGCCACTCGCGACGACCAGCGCCAACCGCCACGGTGAGCCCGCCCCGGACACCGCGGAGGGCGTGGCTGCGGCGCTCGGCGCCGAGGTCGACTGCGTTCTCGACGGCGGTCGCTCGGCCGGACTTGCCTCGACTATCATCGACTGCACGACAACCACCCCTCGCGTGCTGCGCGACGGCCCGATCAGCGCCACCGCGTTGCTCTCGCTTCTTGGGGGCTTTCCAGCATCCACCACGGAGGGGCAGCGATCGCAGTGACCGGCACTCATGTCGACATCCGTCCGAGTGTCCCGGCGGGCGCCGGATTCACCGACAAACTCGCCGTGCGCGCCACCGATCCCGAGGTCGCGGACCTCCTCGAGGAGGAGTTGGAGCGCCAGGAGGACACGCTCGAGCTGATCCCGTCGGAGAACCTCGCCTCGGTGGCCGTGCTCGAGGCGCTCGGCTCGTGGCTCAACAACAAGTACGCCGAGGGCGTGCCCGGCAAGCGGTACTACGGCGGCTGCCAGGTCGTCGACAAGGTGGAGAACCTCGCTCGCGATCGTGCCACAGAGCTCTTCGGGGCCGAGCATGCCAACGTCCAGCCCCACTCCGGCACCCAGGCGAACATGGCCGCGTATGCGAGCGTCCTCAGCCCCGGCGACAAGGTGCTCGGGATGGCGCTCGACCAGGGCGGCCATCTCAGCCACGGCTCCCCGGTCAGCTTCAGCGGCAAGATCTATCACTTCGAGCCGTATTTCGTCGACGAGACGACCGGCGTGCTCGACATGAGCTCGGTGCGCGAGCGCGCTCTCGAGTTCCGCCCCAGGATGATCGTTGCCGGCTACAGCTCGTATCCACGCATCCTCGACTTCGCGGCCTTCGCGGAGATCGCCAAGGAGGTCGGCGCGTATCTGATGGTGGATATGGCCCACTTCGCGGGCCTCGTCGCCGGCGGCGCGCACCCGAGCCCGGTCCCGCACGCCGACTTCGTGACCCTCACGACGCACAAGACCATGCGCGGGCCCTGGGGCGGGGTCATCCTGTGCCGCTCCGAATATGCCGACCAGGTCGACAAGGCGGCGTGCCCGAACGTTCAGGGCGGCCCGCAGATGCACGCCATCGCCGCCAAGGCGGTGATGTTCAAGCAGTGCGCGCAGCCGGCGTTCCGCGACTACGCGCAGGCGGTGGTGACCAATGCCAAGGCGATGGCTGCGGGCCTGACCCGTCGCGGCCTGCTCCTGACCACCGGCGGCACCGACAACCATCTGATGGTCATCGACCTGCGCCCGACCGGCCTGCGCGGGCGGGCGGTCCAGGCTGCCTTCGACGAGGTGGGTGTGACCGTCAACGCCAACGCCTTCCCGGGGCACGGGGGATCGCCCTTCAACCCCAACGGGATCCGGCTCGGGTCGCCGTCGGTGACCTCACGCGGGATGGGCGAGGCGGAGATGGACGAGATCGCGGCGCTGGTCGCCCGGATGCTCGGCGGCTTCGACGACCCCGCGGTCCGCGATGAGGTTCGCGAGGCGAGCCTCACCCTCTGCCGGCGCTTCCCGCTGCCCTATCGAGGCCGCTCGACCGCGTGATCGGTGCCGCCGTCGCGTCGCCCTGGCTGAACGCGCTGCCACCGTTCCTGGTGGCGAGTGCCGTCTGCATCGCGGCGGTGCCCGGGTCGATGTGGCTGGCGCGACGCACCAAGGCGGTGGCCCAGCCCGACGGCGATCGCCACCTCCATCCGAATCCGACCCCGCGTCTCGGCGGCATCGCCATGTTCGCCGGGTTCGCGGTGGCGATCGCCTTCTTCGGTTCGAGCATCACCTACCAGTGGCAGGTGCTCGCGGTCACCGGCGCGATCACGGTCGCGATGGCGGTGGACGACATCCTCGACCTCTCCTGGCTGAGCAAGCTGGCGATCGAGGTCGGCGTGGGCGTTCTCACCGTGGTGCTCGGCATCACGATCACCACCATCGCCATCCCAGGAGCCCACGCCGCGTCGGTGTGGGACCTCATGTGGCTGGCCGCGCCGGTGACCGTCGTCTGGCTGGTCGGGATGCAGGTGTCGGTGAACCTGCTGGACGGCGCCGACGGCGTGGCGGCCGGCGTCGTCGCGATCGTCGCCGGGGTCTGCCTGCTCGCCGCCATCAACCGGATCCAGGAGCCCAACGACGTGCAGAGCGGCGTGGTGATCCTGAGCGGCGCGCTGATGGGCTGCTGCCTCGGGTTTCTCATCTTCAATCTCCCGCCTGCCCGGGTCTTCATGGGCGATTCCGGGTCGCACTTCCTCGGCATCGCGCTCGGGGTGATCACCATCCTCGGAGTCGCCAAGATCGTCGTCGGACTCTCGATCCTGGTGCCGCTGATCGCTCTCGGTCTCCCGATCGGCGACACCGCCTTCGCCATCGTCCGGCGCACGCTCGCCGGCCGGAACCCTGCGGCGCCGGACGCGGGGCACCTCCATCACCGCCTCCGAGCGGTCGGCATGAATCCACTCGAGACCGCGGTCACCTTCTATCTGGTCACCGGGATCCTCGGCTGCCTGGCGCTCACCATCTACGGGCACCGCCGGATCATCGACGTCGCGCTCGGGCTGCTGGTGGTCGCGCTGGTCGTGCTGGTGTGGCGCAATCGGCGCAGGGTGCCGCGCATCCCTTTCGTGGCGGTTGACGACGGCGAGGTGCAGGTGGACGGGCGCCGGGCGCTCCCATCGCACATCCATCACCGCGGCGAGGCCGACTGAGCGGCGCGCCGGCGCCCCGCAAGCCGTCCGGCGCCGAGCTCGTGGGCATCGGGGTGTCGTTCGCGGTCGCGCTGATCGTGCCGCTCCTCCTCGGCGCCGGCGTCGATGCGCTCCTGCACACCAGCCCGATCGGCGTGCTGATCGGACTGCTGCTGGGGATCACGGCCGCCTGCTACAGCGCGTTTGCGCAGTTCAGACGCTACGTCTGACCTGACGCTCGGCCGTGCCGCGGCGTCCAGTTGATATCGTTGCCTCGGTTTGACAGTCCAAGTAAGGCAGTGGTGGAAGAGGTGATCTCGGAAGGTACGTCTCCACGCCCGGCGCCATCCGCGAATGCGCTCCGCCTGGTACGCAACGCGGCGCTCGTCTGCGCAGGCGCGGCGGTCATCGCCGCCGTGGTCGGCATCGTGCTCGGACATGCCGGGCCGGGCGGAGCACTTGCCACCGGGCTGGCGATCGGCTCGATCAACGGCGCGCTGGCGGCGCGATTGATCGCGCTGCCGATTCCCTTTCTGGCCACCAGCCTGCTGCGCATCATCACCCTGAGCACGATCGGCATCGCCATCGGCCTCGCCTTCGGGCTCGCCAACGTCTGGCTGGTCATCCTCGGCCTGGGCATCTCACAGGTTGTGCTCGCGGTCGCCGCCCTCCGTGAGTCGATGCGAATCGCATGATCCTTGCCGCCGATCAACCGCCGGGCACGCACCCGACCATCCAGGTCTGCGGGAATGCCTTCCTGTGCGTGTTCAACTACGACACGCTCATCTCGAGCGGCATCGCGATCGTCTTGACCCTCGGGGTTGGACTTGGCGTCTCCTATCGCCTCAGCCACGGCAAGCCCGGCAAGCTCCAGTCGGTGCTCGAGCTCCTGCTGAGCTACATCCGCAACCTCACCAAACAGATGGTGTCGGACGAGGGCACGGACTTCATCATCCCGATCGCCGCAACCATCTTCCTGTTCGTCCTGTTCGCCAACTACCTCGACTTCTTTCCGCTGACGGCCCCGGTCGAACCGGCGGCAGCGGATATCAACCTCACGCTGGCGATGGCAATCGCGGTGATCGTGATCGTGCAGTGGTACAGCATCCACGTGCTCGGGTTTCGCGGCTACCTGCGGCGCTTCACCAAGCCGTTCGAGCTGCCGTTGCTGGCACGGATCGCCTTCACGCCACTCAACATCATCGAGGAGATTCAGAAGCCGTTGAGCCTTGGGCTCCGGTTGTTCGGCAACATCTTCGGCGGGCTCGTGATGGTGTACCTGCTCACCCTCGGGTTCACCGCGTTCGCCGGGTCGTCGGTGATTCAGACGGCGCTGTCGCCCATCTGGATCCTGCTGCTGGTGGCATGGAAGCTGTTCGACGTCTTCCTCATCGGCACGATCCAGGCGTTCATCTTCATGCTACTGACCATCATTTATTTCGGCATGGCCCGTGAAGGTCTCGAGGAGGAGCACCACGGGGCGGCTTCACACGCGAACGAGTTGAGGAGAGAGACCACATGACCCACGCACTGATCCTGATGGGGGCGTTGATCGCCGCCGGCCTCGCGCTTGGTGGCGGCGCAATCGGTGCCGCTATCGGTGACGGCCTCGCCGGCAACGCGACCATCGCCGGCACCGCCCGTCAGCCCGAGGCACAGGGGCGACTTCAGGTGACCATGTTCCTGATCATCGGCCTCGTCGAGGGGATGTACTTCATCAACCTCGCGCTCGGGTTCTTCTTCATCTACGTCATCGCCAAATAAGACGAGGTCGTGACGACGGTGATTGCCGCCTCCCAGCCGGCCGGACTGCTCACCCCCAATGGGACGTTCGTCGCCGAGCTGATCGCGTTCATCCTGATGATCCTCATCCTCGGGAAATACGCGTACCCGCGCATCATCGCGGCCGCCACCGATCGCGAGAACAAGATCGAGGCCGGACTGCGCGCGGCGCAGGAGGCCGAGGAACGTCTCGCCAAGGTCCAGGAGCAGGTCGAAAAGACGCTCGAAGAGGCTCGCGCCCAGGCCCGCGAGATCCTCAACCGCTCGCACGGCGAGGCCACAGCGGAGGCTCAGGAGGTCATCGCCAAAGCGAGGGCGGACGCCGAGGCATTGATCGAGCGTGCGCGCGTCGAGATCGGTGGCGAGCGTGATCGTGCAATCCAGGACCTGCGCAACGAGGTCGCCAGCCTCGTCATCGCCACGACTGAGCGGCTGCTCGGTGACACCCTCGACGCCAAAGCGCACCAGCGCCTCATCGATGGCGCCCTGGCCAACGTCGTGGACAACCCGGCCGCGAAGGCCGAGCAAAACTGACGTGGAACGCGCAAGCATCATCGCCCGCCGCTACGCCGAGGCGTACTTCGCGCTCGCCCAGGATGCGGGCGACATCGCCGGCTGGCGCGAGCAGCTGGCGGCGGTCGCTGAGACGCTCGGTGACGAGGCAATCAGTGAAGCGCTCGCGAACCCGAAGACGAGCCTTGCCGAGCGAGTTCGCCTTGGACTGCAGCTGCTCGACGGTGCCTCACCTGAGGCGCGCAATCTCGCCCGGCTGCTCATCGAGCGCCGCCGTGTCGGCATTGCCCGCGAGATCCTTTCGCATTACGACGCACTCGCTGACCGGGCGTCCGGCGTTGTTCGTGTCGAGGTCACGACCGCGGTGCCCCCCGACGCTGCGCTCGAGAAGCGCATACGTGATTCGCTGAGCAAGCAGCTCGGCAGTGAAGTCCAGACAACCGTGCGCAGCGACCCATCCATCATCGGCGGGCTCGTGATCCGCATCGGCGACCGGGTCATCGACGACAGCCTGCGCACCCACCTGCAACAGCTCCAGGCAGCGCTTGCCTGATCGAGAGAGAGGAAGGACGAACTGATGGCCATACGCAGCGACGAGATCGGAGAGATCCTCAAGCAGCGCATCGCGAGCTTCGAGGCGCCAGTGGTCGATGCCAACGAGGGCGTGGTCACGTCGGTCAGTGACGGCATCGCCCGGATCTATGGGTTGGAACGCGCAATGGCCGGCGAGCTGCTCGAGCTGCCCGGACCCGGAGGCGAGGGCGTGGTGCTCGCGCTCGCACTCGACCTGCGCGAGGACGGCGTCGGCGCGGTCATCCTCGGCCCCTACGAGCATCTCCAGGAGGGTGATTGGGTTCGCACCACGGGCCGTATCGCCGAGGTGCCCGTCGGCGACGAGCTGGTCGGCCGCGTCGTCAACGCGCTCGGTGAGCAGCTCGACGATCGCGGTCCCATCGAGACCGCGCAGACCCTCCCGACCGAGCGCGTTGCGCCGGGCGTCATCCAGCGACAGAACGTCGACACGCCGATGCAGACCGGCCTCAAGGCCATCGACTCGATGATCCCGATCGGTCGTGGTCAGCGCGAGCTCATCATCGGCGACCGTCAGACCGGCAAGACCGCGATCGCGATCGATGCCATCATCAATCAGAAGGGCACCGGGGTCATCTGCATCTACGTCGCCGTGGGGCAGAACGCGCAGAAGGTGGCCCAGATCAAGGCGACTCTCGAGCAGCACGGTGCCATGGAGCACACCATCATCGTCGCGGCCACCGCGTCCGATCCGGCGCCGCTGCAGTTCCTCGCCCCATACGCCGGCTGCGCGATGGGCGAGTACTTCATGCAGAAGGGTGGGCACGCGCTGATCATCTATGACGATCTCAGCAAGCACGCCGATGCATATCGCGAGCTCTCGCTGCTGCTCCGGCGTCCACCGTCTCGCGAGGCGTATCCGGGTGACGTCTTCTACCTGCACTCCCGGCTGCTGGAGCGCGCGGCGCGGATGAGCGACGAGGAGGGGGGTGGAACCCTCACCGCGCTGCCGATCATCGAGACCAAGGCGAACGACGTGTCAGCGTTCATCCCGACCAACGTCATCTCGATCACGGACGGCCAGATCTACCTCGAGACCGACCTGTTCAACGCCGGTATCCGGCCCGCGATCAACGTCGGACTGTCGGTCTCCCGCGTCGGTGGTGACGCGCAGACCAAGGCGATGAAGCAGGTCGCCGGGCAGTTGCGTCTCGACCTCGCGCAGTATCGCGAGCTCGCGGCATTCGCGCAGTTTGCGGCCGACCTCGACAAGGG
>JBAPWO010000035.1:0-2580 GCA_049283735.1 Candidatus Dormiibacterota bacterium | reverse complement strand
CGAGCGCCTGGTAGTCAACCTGAACCAACTCAGCAGCATCATCTACCAAGCTGGGAGATTCGGCCACAACGGCCACGACGGGTTCGCCCTGGTACCGCACTTTGGAGACAGCCAGCGGATAATCTTTGATCTTGCCTCCGGGATCAGGCGCGATTTCGATGAATGGCTGCGTCTGGGCCGCGATCTCCGAACCAGTCAGCGTGCAAACCACCCCAGCGAGCGCTTCCGCAGCCGCGACGTCGACGCTCACAATCTTCGCATGCGCATAGGGCGACCGCACGAATCGCAGATACAACATCTCGTGCAGCTTGATGTCATCGGCAAACTTGCCCCGCCCGCGCAGCAAGCGGTTTTCTTCCTTGCGCGGAAGCGCCTGCCCCACCCAGTTCTTAGCGCCATCCTTTTTGACCAAACCATCTCCTCGTGTAGCGCCGGCGTCTCGCCGTCGCTTGCATCAAGCCAACGCCGCCTGCAATCCATCAATCAATTTCTGAACTTGCTTTTTCCCCAGAGGCTCCAACAGGCCGCCTGCTACCGATGCCAAGCGGCCAAAAATTTGTGCCTCACCTTGCCATGAAACTTTAGTGCCGTTGCCGCTCTCGAGCGGTGACAAATCAAAGCCCGCCATCAGCGACACGTTGCCCCCGGCGACGCTTCCCTGACCCCTGTACAGTGCTCGCTTGGGGCGCTCGCCTTCCGCCAGTTCCATCTTCACTTCCGCAGTGCCTTTGATATAAGAAATACCGACGTTCACCTTCACCGTGAAGTGAGTCGGGTCCTGTATCGACAGGCCTTGAAAATCCGGCAGCAGCGAAGCGAACTTGCCGGGGTCGCTCAGGAAATCGTAAACCTCTTCCGGCGTGCGCTTGACTTCAAAGCTGCCGGCGAACTTGATTGCCATGTTTCAGGCGCCTTTCATATTCTGTGCCGCCATTTGAATCGCCTTCAAAATATTCTGATACCCGGTGCAGCGGCAGGTATTCCCTGCGATCGCTTTGCGCATTTCTTTTTCGTTTGGCTGTTTATTCTGCGACAACAACTGCAAGGCCGAGAGCATCAGCCCCGGCGTGCAATACCCGCATTGCAATCCGTAACAATCGCCAAAGGCCTTTTGGATGGGATGCAGCTCACCGTTTTGTTCGAGGCCTTCGACGGTGAGAATATCCGCACCATCCGCTTGAACGGCGAACATGGTGCATGACTTCACCGCCGCGCCGTTCATCAGGACGGTGCAAGCGCCGCAGTAGCTGGTGTCGCAACCTACATGAGTTCCCGTGAGATCGAGATCTTCACGTAGCAACTCCACTAATAGCTTGCGCGGCTCAATTGAGCGCGAATAAGCCTTCCCGTTAACCTTCAACTGAATCGAAATGTTTTCAATTTGGCTTGGCATGAAAGTTTTCAGGCATAGATGTGGCTAGCCGCTACTTGCTCGCCGCGGGCCCGGTGTACTGCAATATCAATCGCCCGCTTAACCAATGCAGCCACCAGCGTGCGTTTATAGTCGGCAGAGCCCCGCGTGTCCGATTGCGGATCTGCGGCGGCGCGCGCCGCGTCTGCGGCAAGCGCGACAGTTTTTTTGGTAAGCGGCTGCCCACGCATAACCGAGACACCATCCTTAACGTTGATCGGAATCAGGCCAACACATCCCAAGGCGATTGCCGCATCCTGACAGACATCACCATCCATTGTCAGTTGGACCGCAGCACTCGCTGTTGGATAGACCGGCGCAGAGCGCTTGAACGCCAAGTACGCGCCGCCGCTTCCCTTAGGCGGAATTTTGACTGCTACTTCTCTGACTAACTCGTCTTGAGCCAGATCGGTCGTGTATGCGTCTTTGATGAAGTCGGTGAGAGAAACCGTGCGCTCGCCCTTAGGGCCGAGACAGTGGACTTCCGCAGCCAGCGTGAAAAGCACCGTCGCCCAATCGCCGCTCGGATCGGCTTCCGCCAGCGAGCCGCCAATAGTACCGCGGTTGCGCACTTGAACGTCCGCAATTCCGGCTGCGCAATCGTGAAGAATAGGAATTGTTACTGCTGCGGCGGATGCCTCGATCTCCGCATGCCGGGTCAACGCTCCGAAGCGGAGAATGCCATTCTCTTCGTTAATGTAAGACGTGCCGGATACGAAGTTCAAATCCACGAGATGGGCCGGATTCGCGAAACGCAACTTCATCAGCGGGATGAGGCTCTGTCCGCCGGCCAGCAGCTTTGCGTCATCACCAAGCTGCGCAAGCATGGCTGCCGCTTCTTTCAAAGAACTAGCGCGATGATAGTGAAACGCTCGCGGATACATTGGTTCTTTTCAGCCGTGTGCGAAGCCGTTCGTCGCCTTCAAAGGAACGAAGAAAAATTAGCGGAGCGAAAGGCGCGCTGGGCCAATAAGCTTAACAAACGAGGCCGTCTCGCGACTACCCGGCAGAAAATAAAAAATGCGCAAGGGCGACGCGAGTTTGAGATTGAGGCTCTAATCCTTTGTCCCGATCTTCCAATATTCGCTCCGGAAATACAGGAGCGGCGAGCCAGGGCGCACCACCACATCCTCCACCTCCGCAATAAAAATCGTGTGATCTCCCGCGTC
>JBAPWO010000034.1:0-46195 GCA_049283735.1 Candidatus Dormiibacterota bacterium | reverse complement strand
GCTGCGGACAGGCCGAAGGCCACGACGATCATCAGCGCTTCAAGGGGCTTGAGAGGCGTGGCCAGAAACTCGGCCTGTACGGTCTTCGGGAGCTTCCGGCGTAAAACGAGGCTGAAATACAGGGATGTCGGCATGAACAGCGGTAAGAGGAGAAACGCTCGAACAACGCGGGTTGTCGTGACGGTAGTCATGGGCATCACGACACGCTTCAAATTGGTTTGCGCGTACGTCATTGTCGGATCGAGGTCGAGAGCTTTGACATAGGTCTTCGCAGCTTCGAGCGGTTCCCGTCGGCCTTGATACGCAATGCCAAGGCTGTTCCAGTCGATTGCAGACAGAGGGTCGAGCTCGAGCGCGCGCTTGGCATGTTGCTCTGCCTTCGACCATGCCTTCTGCTTCAGAGCCACTCGACACAAGAGTTGATGTGAGAGGTTCCAGTTGGGGGCGAGAGCGCGGACTCGCTCGGCTGTCGTGGACGCTTCTGTCAGTTGCCCAACGGCGAGTTGGGACGAGGCAGGCGTGTACACCGCGCTCGGCAACTGTGGGGCAAGTCGTACGGCCTCGATCGCCGCGGCGAGCGCATCGTACTTGGCGCCGGTCTTCCCAGAGGCGATCGCAAACATACGATGGACGCATCTCGCGAGGCTTTTGATTGATGCCGGGCGGCCCGGCGATTCGCTCGACCAACTCGCCCTTCTTCTGGCGAGTCGCCCCGACGACCTTGTTTGTTCATCTTGTAAAGGCGTCGGCGTTTCACATGCTCCGTGTCGCAATCAAGCTCCTGCCCTATGCCGACGCTGCGCCATGCGGCGGCGTGGTATCCGAACCGTCGGGGCACCGCCCATCGGATAAATCACGACCCCAACCTGGATGCAAGGTGGTTAGATGACTGGCCTCGGGGACCAGGGGTCCGCGAGTTCGAGTCAGCGCTCTCCGAGATTCTACCAATGATGGCGGAAACACGGGGGGCCACCCTGATACTGGTTGCGATCTAACGAACAGAATTCCAGGCTTTATGCACAAACTCCAGGCGGTTGTCATCGAAGTCGGCGACGTTGGCGGCGTAATAGCCAGGAGCGAAGTATGTCCGCTCGGCTGGCTCGCCCTCGCTTACGCCGCCGGCCCTGACCGCGGCGTCGTAAGCCGCATCAACGGCTTCGTTGCTGTCAGACACGATGCCGAGACACAGACCGGTCTCGCCGGGCCTGCGTTGGCGGAGCCAGATGCTCGATCCGACACCCGTGCCCGAAACGTAAGTGTCGTCGCCCAGGCCATAGAGGTTCGGGACGTTTTCAGGGCCAGACGAAGCGTCGTAGTTCCCAAATTTGCGCCAGCGAAGGGGCTTCAGCGCTTCGGTGTAGAAGGCTAGCGACTTCTCGACGTCTGTGACTGAGATGTAGACATGATCGATCATTTCGAGACCTCCTGCCGCCGGTGCAATGTTCCACGCGAGGCTGCGGAACTCTGCCGGATAGTATGCGGGCGTTCCGCCCGAGGGCCTGTTGAACGAGGTTGCCTTGTGTCTAAATGCCAGTGCGCCCGAGGCAACCGCTTGTTCCTGGCTCCGCAAGGCACGGCGAGTACCTTCGGTGAGCCCGATGATCGCGCCCGGACTTCGGGGCCAGGACGTGATGTTGATCGGTCCGGGTTCTCCACCATCCACACGGAAGGTGCGCTGATCCCGACGACCCGCTCGTGAGCATCGACTGATCCATCCAGGAGCGGCTGCCAGCGGCCTGGCGTTCGCCGCCCGCAGAAACTCAGCTCGACGTGACGACGGTGGTCCGAGCGATGTCGGGGTCCGTGAAGACATCAAGATCGTCGCCGCTCTGCGTGGAAAACTCAGGGTGGCCGTTTACCAGCCGACGACGGCGGTCGAAAGCTGATTATCACCCTCAACCCAAGGGCGGCACGACATCACCCGGACGACGCTTCCTCAGCCATGAGCCATCGCTGTAGGCTTCCTCCAAACCAAAGCGAGGAACTGAGACGCGCTGTCTGAATTGCGGATCCGACAACGAGGCTGACCGTAGGTTCTGCGCCGAGTGTGGCCAACCGCTCCCGGCGCTATGCGCAGCGTGCGGAACGGCGAACCAACCAAGCGCGAAGTACTGCGGCGCCTGTGGCACGCCGCTCGGCGGCCTGCCGCGCCCTCGTGTCCTCCGCGCGACCGGGGTAGGAGAGGGGTCCACGTCCTATGCCGAACCCGTCACCGAGATCCGCCACGTTTCAATCCTCTTTGCCGACCTGGTCGGCTTCACCACGATCTCCGAATCTCGAGACGCGGAAGAGGTGCGCGACCTCTTGTCAGGTTACTTCGAGACCTGCAAGCGACTGATCGTCCGATACGGCGGTTCAGTCGAGAAGTTCATCGGAGACGCGGTCATGGCCGTCTGGGGGACGCCCGTCTCGCGCGAGGACGACGCGGAACGGTGCGTCCGAGCTGCGTTAGAACTCACGCAGGCGGTTGCCGCCCTCGGCCACGAGGCGGGGCTGGCAAATCTCCGGGCTCGGGCGGGGGTGCTCAGCGGCGAGGCCGCCGTCAATGTCGGTGCCAAAGAGCAGGGAATGGTGGCCGGTGATCTCGTCAATACGGCGTCGCGGATCCAGGCTGCAGCGCCACCGGGGATGGTGTACGTGGGCGAAACGACGAGGCGAGCGACCGAGGCGGCGATCGCCTATGAAGACGTCGGTTCGCATGACCTTAAGGGGAAGTCGGCTCCCGTGCCGCTGTGGCGAGCTGTCCGGGTGATCGGCCTGTTGGGCGGAGCCTCCCGACAAGGCGAGCTCGAGCCGGCGTTTGCCGGCCGCGACTCGGAACTGCACCTCATCAAGGAGCTGTTTCACGCTGCGGCGGAGGAGCGCCGCCCGCATCTGGTGTCGGTGATCGGCATCGGTGGGATCGGCAAGACCCGCCTCTCGTGGGAATTCGAGAAATACGTCGACGGGCTGGTCGACGTCGTCTGGTGGCACCGCGGACGGTGCCTCGCGTACGGAGATGGCGTGGCGTTCTGGGCCCTTGCAGAGATGGTGCGCATGCGCGCCGGCATCGTCGAGGACGAGGAATCGATGTCCGCTCGCACCAAGCTGCATGAGAGCTTGGAGACCCACATTTCAGACGCTGCCGAACGACGGTTCGTCGAGCCTCGACTCTTTCACCTGCTCGGCCTCGAGGATCGCGGGTCTGGCGACCAGGAGAATCTCTTCCCCGCGTGGCGTCTGTACTTCGAGAGACTGTCAGACACCAAACCCACGGTGCTGGTGTTCGAGGACATCCAATGGGCCGACAGCTCCCTTCTCGAGTTCATCGAGTACCTGCTCGAATGGTCCCGAGACCATCCGATCTTCATCCTGACCCTGGGGCGGCCGGAGCTCGCGGAACGCCATCCAACCTGGGGTGCGAGGAAACGCAGCTTCACCTCGCTGTTTCTCGATCCACTTTCGAACGAGGCGATGGCGGCGTTGCTGCGCGCACCCGTGCCTGGTCTTCCGGACGAGCTCCAAGCGCGGATTTTGGAGCGGGCGGAGGGGGTGCCGTTCTACGCGGTGGAGACCGTCCGCATGCTCCTCGACCGCGGCATGATCGTTCGTCAGGGCACGTCGTTTCACCCGGTCGGAGCCATCGATACCCTCGAGATCCCGGAGACGTTGCAAGCCTTGATCGCCGCGCGACTCGACGGCCTCGCCCCGGCGGAGCGGCAGCTCTTACAGGACGCCGCGGTGCTGGGCAGGAGCTTCACGATATCGGGGCTGGTGGCGGTGACCGGCGTTAGGGTGGCTGAGCTCGAACCTCTGCTCAGTTCGCTCGTACGTAAGGAAGTGCTCACGGTGTCGAGGGATCCACTGTCCCCTGAACGAGGGCAGTATGGGTTCCTGCAGGACCTTGTGAAGAAGGTTGCTTACGACACGATGTCGAGGAAGCGCCGCCGCACTCTGCACATCGCAGCTGCAGAGTTTCTCGAATCTGGCTCGGGACCCGATGACGACGACGTCGTGGAGGTCATCGCCTCCCACTACTTCGATGCGTACCGAGCGGCGCCTGACGCGCCGGACGCACCTGAGATCAAAACGAGAGCGAGAGATGGCCTGATCAGAGCCGCTGAACGCGCTTCATCTCTGGGGGCGAGCCTGGAGGCGCAGGCATCCTTCGAGCGTGCCGTTGAATTGACGGACGAAGCGCTGGCGCAGGCAGAGCTCCTTGAGCGGGCGGCGATGATGGCCGAAGCGGGCGCGCGGGGCAGCCAGGCGGTGATCCTGTTCGAACGCTCGATCGCATTGTTCGAATCGCAGGCGGCCTCGCATGCAGCGGCGCGCGTTGCTGCGCGACTCGGCGAGGTGATGTGGGACAAGGGCAGAATGAAGGAGTCACTCGCGAACATGGACCGCGCATTCCACGCCCTTGTAAATGATCCGCCCGACGAGTCGTTCGCATGGCTGGCTGCGCAGCTTGGACGATTCCTGTTTTTCGTCGGAGACAAAGATCTGTCGGCACAACGCATCGAGACGGCGCTGGACGTTGCAGAGGCGCTCGACCTCCCGGAAGTGGTGTCCCAAACGCTGAACACCAAGAACCTACTCCTGTTCTCGTCGGGGCGACATTACGAGGCACGCGCGCTGCTGGAGGCGGCTTTGCGTATCGCGATCGAAAACGACAGGCCGTCCGCCGCGTTGCGCGCCTATAACAACATGGTCGACCTCCTCTACGCGGAGGATAGCTACGAAGCGGCCCAGGCCAACGTGGAGAGCGGTCTGGCGCTCGCGAGGCGCGTGGGGAACCGGTATTGGGAGCGCACCTTCATCGGCTACTGTTATCCAATGTATTGCCTCGGAAGGTGGGACGAGGCACTGGCCCGGCTGGACGAGTTGTCGGTAGACGATCGAGTCACCTCGCGTATCGCGTTCAGCCAGGGATACGTCTCATCTGGCACGGCGATGCTGGCACACCGCGGAGCAATGGAACAGGCCGCCGAGCGCGTCGCGCTTTTCGAAGAGTTCGAGCGCGGGTCGGATGTCCAGGAGCGCTCTGAGCACGCCTGCGCTGTTGCCGTTCTGCGCCTCGCCCAAGGAAAGCCCGAGGATGCCCTCCGTGCAGTCCAGCGTGCTTTGGAGCCGATGGCGACACTTGGGGTGTGGCACTACGCCATCCGGGAGTCGCTGGTTCTTGGCATCAACGCCGCTCTCAGCATGAACGACCGCGAGACCGCAAACGAGTTGCTCGGCATCGCGGAGAGGCTGCCGAACATTCGTGGCATGCGATTCCTACCCGCACACGTTCTTCGGTTCCGAGCGCGCATGGCGGAGGGGGACGGCAATCCGGAACTGATTGCCGCAAGCTTCGAACAGGCGGCGCTGTGGTTCAGAGAGATCCGCCACCAGTTCTCCCTGGGCGTGACCTTGCTGGAGCACGGCGAATGGCTTGAGCGTGAGGGACAGATCAGCAGCGCCGCTCCCTTGGTGGTCGAGGCTCGCGCCATCTTTCAGCAACTCGGTGCCATCGCGTGGGTAGAGCGGCTCGCGAAGCTGTCCGTGGCGAGCCCTGCGCAACCCATTGCGGCTGAGGCTGAGACGGCCCAATGAAACCCGTGGTTGCGGTGCTCGTGGCGAGCCATGTCCTCTCGAAGCGATCACATTGATCTGCGCGACGAGCCAGCGCTGAAATCCCTGACACCTTCGTCCTTCGACATCGGTGATCACCAGTGGACGCCATCCTCCTCTCAACGGCCTCCCTGAATACGATCGTGGACCTCAAAGGACGCCGGCGAACGTCAGCTCATGCAGCTGAAAAACCTGGTGTCGACAGTTCGATTCTGTCCCTCGGCACCATCATTCTCCGGCTATTTTCAAGCGGAGAAGAACGCAACTATCACCGCAACGCGTCCCGATGGAACGGTGGCCGCCACGGCAACCACGAACGCCAGCGGCGTCTTTGATTTCGACGTGTCACCTGGAACCTACAACCGTCTCCGCGCCGCAGCAAGAGGAGCAGGGCCATTACAGCGCCACCGTGACGGTCAGCAACGGGTCCACCGTCACCGTGAGTCTGCAGGTCGCGGAGCCATCGCCTCGGGCGAGAGTGGGGACCCCGCCTCATCCTTGGCCCCGTGAGGTGAGATAGGTACTGTCCAGCCCAGTACACGCCAATGTCCGTTGAGCCGTTCCGGTCGGACCGGGCGACTCATGTGTCTCTGTCGTTGTCGCCCCTGGATGATCTTCGTATGCTGGTGTTGAAAAATGGGCCTGATCCGAGCAGTACGAACGGGCGTCGTCCTCGCGTCCCTGCTTGTGGGGACAAGTTGTGGATCGGCAACCCTGGCAGCGAGAGTTGCGCAGGGTTCTCTGACGCTTTCCGGAGCCATAACCCGTACGGTGACCGCCGGCACGCAGAAGGCCGGCGCCGGTTGTTCCGTCGTCGACATATCAACCGGGCTGGCATCGCCACCACCTGCCGACGTGGAACTCACCGGTACGGTTGACTTCAGCGCTGGATCGACGGACGTCGCGCTCAAATTTCTTGGCGGAGTGGGGACGTTCACGCTCCCCCTGGCAGGCGAACTACGGTCGCCGGGACCTCCGGGATCTGTTGCGATCTTTGCCGCTAATTCGGAAACTTGGGCCGCAGGACAAGATAGCCCAACGAGTAGCGGCACCATGACCCTCTCGAAGACCACCACTGGAACCATTCACGGTTCAGTGGACGCAAAGCTCGCAGCGCTCAGGGCGACGACCCCACTCCTCCACATCGTGGGCACATGGAGCTGCTAGAGCGCTCAGCCTCCTGAACGCGCTGGGGCCCACACCACCCAGCCTTACCGCGGGTTGTCCTAGAGCGAGTAGCTCTGGTGGGGCTTTTGCGTCGGACTGTCGGCCTCGGTTATGTGGCTGCTTCGGTGGACCTGGTGACGTCCACGACCTCATCGGTCGACGGTTCCGCCAGCTTGATTCGCGTTACACCGCAGACCAGGATGACCAACCCGATCAGGGTGCCCAACACTCTGGGCACATGCTCAACCTGTCCTTGGAAAGCCAGAAACACTACAAACTCACTGTGCGCGCTCGCGTGAGTTGCCCGATCGCCTGAGCGTGACGAGGCAGCTACAGGCATGGCTTCGCTCCCAAGCGCCCAGACGCTGAGGCAGGCGAGCTTTCACCAATGTCACCTGAGGGACGTGGTGGCAAACGAGCCCGCATGAGCACGCCTCCCCCGGCATTAGGCCGCGACGTAGCGAGTGCGATACACAAGCCGGGCTTCGCGCTTACAGTGCAGGGGGCGGCGAAGAGAACTGATCGGTGGTGAGGTCGAAATATAGGTGCCTCCCGCCCGCTGCTTGAAGGTAGACCCGCTCTCCTAGCACCGAAGTAATCGAGAAAGCCCCGCTTGGCCACCCCATCGATAGCCTGGGAAACGTCGAGCACTATCCTGCCCGCCATGCCTCTAGTCCGTGCCGGGCGATCGGCGAGTACCCACACCGAGCGCGGGAGCCGGAGGGCAGCCATAGGTGGGCTGGGCCCGCTGCTGTGCTGGGCGGTGGTCTTTGCGGACATCGGTACATCCGTGTACTACACGCCGGGCATTCTCTTCAGCCGGGTTGGCGTCCACGCCGCCCTCTTTGTCGCCCTCACCCTGATCGTCTTCGTGCTCTTAACAGTGAAATATGCGGAGGTCGCCATCCGCTATCCGGAAGGTGGCGGGGTGGTGACGGTCGGAGCGCAAGCGGTCCGCCCCTGGGTCGGGCTGATCGGTGGCCTGTTCATCCTCGTCGACTACTTCCTCACGTCAGCACTCAGCGCGTTGTCTGGTCTGATCTACCTCAGCGTTTTCGCTCCGGGCCTGACGGGAGCAGTGACGCTGCTCACCGTCGTAGCTCTGCTCTTGCTGGCCGGGCTCAACCTGGTGGGTGTCAACGCCGACGCCAAGGTCACCGCGGTGATCGCCGTTATCGCCCTAGGGAGCCAGCTGGCGGTGGTGATCGCGGTCCTTGCGCACAGCGGCGTCGGCAACGCGTTGGCGGCGGTACCCAAGACCCTGTCTGGTCCGAGGATCGGCGGCATCGGACTGCTGACCGGCTACGCCGGGGCATTCCTTGCGTTCTCGGGGCTCGAGAGCATCTCGCAACTTGCACCGGCAATGCGACGACCGCAGCGTCGCGTCGCGCCACGGGCAATGGTCATCGTGGTGCTCACCGTGGTGATCACCAGCCCGCTCCTCACACTCTGGTCGACGACGCTGCTCAACGCGGGCCACACCAACCCGAACCAGTTCATCTCAGCACTCGGTGGGTACGCCGCTGGTCCGCTGCTCCAGACCGAGGTCGCCGCGAGCGCCGGTTTGCTCCTGATCTTCGCAAGCAACACGGCGATCATCGGCTGCTATCACGTGTTTCTGGCCCTCTCGAAGCTTCGCTTTCTCCCGCAGGTGTTGCAGCATCGCAATCGGTGGCGGAACACCCCCCAGTGGTCCATTCTTGCCGCCGTCGCTATCCCGATCGCTGTCGTCGTCATCAGTCGAGGCAACGTCGGCCTGCTCGGCGACATGTACGCGTTCGGCCTCCTGGGTGCCTTCAGCGTCACCTCGGTTTGTCTCGACATCGTCCGCTGGCGCGAGCGCCGCTTGTTGCAGGGCCGACGGTACGTTGCCGACGTCGAGCCGGCGGGGACCTCCGCGTTCATGTTCACCCTCGGTGTCATCACGTCCGCTCTCGTCGTGACTGCGTGGGTGACCAATCTGTTCGCGAAGCCCTTGGCGGCGCTCTTCGGCGGCTGCATCACCCTTGTGGGCCTGGCTGCGGCGTGGATCACTTATCGAGTTCGACGGCGCGCCGGGCTGCCCGGCGTTGTGCCCGTTGTTCAACGCCTGGACCAGCTCGCCCGATTGCATCGAGCCGGGTGGCAGTCCCGAGAACCCGTGATTGTCCTGCTGCACGGGGAGGGCCAAGACCTGGAAGCGCTGGTCGAGAAGGGAATCGCCGAGGCGCACGGTGGACCGCTGGGCTTCGCCTTTATCGGCACCATGGCCGCGCAGGGACCCGGGACGCGGATCCTAGAGATCGTCGACCCCTACCTGAGCGACCAGCCGGCCCAGGATGCCTTCAGGGTAGTCCAGCGATTGTCTCGCGCCCGCGGCGAGCCCCACCACCTCGTCTACACGCCGCTGCAGGACCGATCCACGGCGACTGCGCAAGTGTGGATGGTCCTGAACCCACGAGAATTGATCGTCCTTCGAAGTGACGAACTAGCGTTGGCTAGCATCGTCTCGGGCACAGGCCGTCACACGGAGAACGGAGGGGTCGAGTTTACGATCCACTCAGCTGCTACGAGCTGAGCGATTGAAGCCAGTGCTCGCAGATCTAGCTGCGGGCTACCTGCGACACGCTACCCGGCCACACCCCCGAGTCTCGAGGATTCCCGGGGCGGTTCACGACGCTCGACCATCAGAGTTTGCGCTCGAGCTGTAGTTGACGGATGTTGAAACGAGGTTGAGCGGCCCAACGGAACTGCAGGTCAGCAGGTGACGTGAAGAATGGCGTTGGTGTCCTTGGCGTCGGTGGCGAGAAGGTCAATCGCCTGGTTGGTCGGCACGGTCACAAGCTCGACGTCGCGGCGACGAGCCTCAGCCTGGACCGAGTCCATGACCGGCAGGGCGCCGGCGGCGCCGGTTCCGATCACCAGCCGACTGCAGCGCCAGGGAATCTTCTCCTCGACTGACAGCGGCGTGTGTCCATAGCTAGCGCGGTGACGCTTTGACGCACCCTTCTGGCGCTTGCGGATCTGACCCCGATCGATGACCACGTCGTGGGCGTAGGTCCGGCCGTCGATCTGGATGGAGCCGAATGAGAAGTTTTCGATTCGCACTTGATTCTCGCGTTCAACGTACTCGTTTGCCTCGACGATCGGCACCGCCGCGCCCACACGGGCCGGTCGGGGACTGGTCGGCCGAGAACGCGGAGGCGGGTGGCCGCGCCTCGCGGGACCGAACACTCGCCCACCCGAGCTACAAGTCTGTTCCTTGAGCCGAGTGGCCAGGATGGATTAGTTCGCCGTCAGAATGGCGGATATCAGTGGCACCGTCGCGCGGAGCGTCGTTCCGCTCCCGGGGGTCGATGCAACATGCAGGCTGCCCCCGAGTGCGTCGATCCGGTCCTCCATGTTGGTCAAACCCGCGCCTCGGCTGACAGCTGCCACGTCGAACCCGCGACCATCATCGGTGACGTCGACATGCACCTGCCCGCCGTCGTCGCGCAAGCGCACCTCGACGGCTGAGGCCGCGGCGTACTTCTGCACGTTCTGGAGTGCCTCCAGCGTGCAGAAGTAGAGAGCCGCTTCGATCTCCTGCGGGTATCGGCCGATGCCATCGGAGTGGATGTGGACGGGCAGAGTCGCCTTGCGCGTTTGCGATTCCAACGCGACCACCAACCCCTTGTCGGCCAGCAGTGGAGGGTAGATCCCTCGGGCCAGGTCGCGCAGGGTCTCCAGGGCCTCGTCGGCGTCACCCTTGAG
This sequence comes from Candidatus Dormiibacterota bacterium, assembly GCA_049283735.1. Lineage (GTDB taxonomy): Bacteria > Chloroflexota > Dormibacteria > Aeolococcales > Aeolococcaceae > Palsa-851. The sequence goes on along the minus strand of JBAPWO010000034.1, from coordinate 35,701 downwards.
CTGCTCCAGGGTGACCGCCGCCTTCGCCGGATCCCGCCCCAGGAGCATCTCCGCCAGGCCCAGCTTCACCTTCAAGGCCACCAGGTGCTGCTGGGCACCGTCGTGGAGATTGCGCTCCAGACGCCGGCGCTCCAGGTCCTGGGCGCTCACCAATCTTTGCCGGGAGGCGCGCAGCTCGTCGAGCCGCGCCTGCAGGTCCGCGCTCAAGCCCACGTTCTTGAGCACCAGCCCCGCCTGGTGGGCGAGGTCGTCGACCAGCTTCTCCTCGATCGGTGTCAACGCCTCCCCACGCCGCTTGTTGACGGTCAGCGCGCCGAGCAACTCCCCCTGGTGGCGCACCTCCACCGCGCGCGTCGCTCCAGGGCGTGCCGGCAGCGTGCCATTGCTTATGGGCAGTGCATCATGCGCGCCCATCGCGTCCGGGAAGGTCGCCGCCGGGCGCAGCTCCGCATGCCCGCGCAGCCACACGGTCGCCGACTCCGCCCCGGTCCCTTCCTGGAGCACCCGCGCCATGCGGGGCAGCACCTCGTCCGCCGCGTAGGTCTCCGCCACCCGTCCCGAGAACTCGCTGAGCACCTCGTACGGGGTCGCGCGCTGCCCATACACCAATCGGTTGGCCACTCGCTGCACCCGCTCCCGCACCGGCTGGAAGCCGATCGCTACGATCGCCGTGGCCAGGATTGAGAGCGCCAGGTCGGCTTTGCCGCCACGCCCCACCAGGGTCCCGATCCCCACTGCGATGCCCACGTACACCGCCGTGATGAACACCGCCAGCGACCCGTAGACCAGCGTCCGGCTGATGAACACGTCGAGGTCGTACCACCCGTACCGCATCACCGCCAACCCGATCGTCGAAGGAACAACGACCAGGAGACTCACGCTTCCTGCGGCCCATACCCAGTCGCTGAGGCCGCCGCTGCCCGCTCCGGGAAGGAAGAAGGCCACAACGAGCAGCGCCAGGGAGCCGGCAGCAGTCCAGGCAAACCAACGCAGCTGACGTCGCTCAACCCCCCGGGAGCGGCGGAAACGGACCACACCTGCGGCGAGCACCAAGAGCAATATCGCGAGGAGCGCAGCGCCAGCAGTGGGGTCCGTGCCATTGGTGAGCCCGTCGAGCGCACGCACCCCGAGTGGGTTCGGAACATTGGTAAGACGGGGGGACAACTCAATCGGCGCCACCGCGATCAGTGCCGAAACAGTCGTCTTGACGATTGCAAAGGCGAGGAACCACGCCACCCACCGCCAGCGCCGCCCGGGCAGGTGCCCGTCTGGAAAGTACAGAACGAGGAAGCCCAGAAGAATCGGGCCCGCGAGGCCCGTGGCGTTGAATACCAACGCTGGCCATGCCACCCAACTCCGCGCCGAGGCACCGCTGAGCAGTCCCCGCATGGCGATCAGGTCGGCCAAGAGGTAGACGGCGTCGAGAGCCGCGATCGCGAGCAGCAACCAACCGATCGGGTTTCTCGGCCGACGCGAGGCGATCAACACGCCGAAAATGCCGACCACGGGTGCCTGAACGAAATACGCAAGCTGTGCGGTGCCGGCCGAGTCGATCGCTCTCCGGTCCAGAACGAGGAGGACGAGGCAGCCGACCACCAGCCCGAGCGCACCGAGGCCGATTCCCCAAGCGAGCCGAACGGCTCGCTGCTCAAATCGTGCGTTCATGACGGACACCATATCGATGGCGAGGTCGTCGGTCGATGGTGCAACCGCCCCTCTCACGAGGGTGCCAGCACTCTCAGCTTTCGGTGATTGCCTCGGCGTGGGCCGCCGCCGCCGCCCTTATAGGACGAAGGGCACGAGCATCTTGGTCGAGCGGCTGTACGCCGGATACGTGACGGGGAACTGGTCGGTCAGGTTGCGCTCCTCGATGGTCGCGCTATAGACGAAGTAGACCCCGGCCAGGGCCACGGCGATCAGCCACGCCCAGCTGAGCGCCACGGCAGTGCCTACGCCAGCGACCAGGATGCCAGAGTAGATGGGATGGCGGACCAGACGATAGGGACCACTGGTCACCAGGACCGGGTCATCCTTCTGTGACATTGGGGTGCCCCAGTTGCGCCCGATATTGATGCGGGCCCAGACTGCGAACCCCAGGCCGACCGCGAAGAGCACGAGCCCGAGGCCACCGCGCCACGGATCCGAGTTGAGGCCGTTGTTTTGGAAGGCCCCGAAGCGGAACAAGAGGATCGCAAGGACGACGATTACCGCCCTGATTCGCAGCTCGCGGGACCACGCGACGCGCCCACTCTTCATCGAGAACGCTGCCACGAGCCAGTAGGCCCAGAATACGACCCACCCGACGGCGAAGACGAATTCGACCGCGGACATGCGACTTCCACCATACCTGGCGATACGCCACGAGGAGGCGCAACGTATCGGGTTGTGGCAGAACGCGCAAGAAGCTGGTCCTCTGTACCGAGGCGGTGCTCCATCGCGACTGGACTGGCCGACCTACTAGATCACGACGGGTTCCAGGACCATCGTCTCAGGGGTTCCAGCCAGACCTGGCGAGTTCTTTGGATTTGCCCACACCTGAGCCGTCAAGAAGCCCTGGAACGACTGTGCCTCTTCGGTGCTGTCGAAGTCGAGGTCGATCACCACGAACTTCGAGTTGTCCACGGGACGCTGGATCCGCTGCGCCCGGACACCGGCGTTGCGTCGGGCGTCGGCAAAACTGTTGAACGCCGATGTCCATGTGTCGAGGTCCGTGATCGGATGCTGGATGTGAAGTGTTGCCATTGCGTTCTCCTGGATATTGTCCTTGCGGTTCAAGAATATGGCGACACTCCACGGGCCGCTATCCCAGGTTATTGGGATCTTCGGATCACGCAGGCCCGGCAATCGGGCCCGCGTACCATCGCCCAGTGACCACGATCACCGCATATTCACGAGCGATCGAGCGGATATTTCGCGTCTGCCGCACAATGACCGCCGACGCGCTCTCCTTTCGGCTCGCGGTGCTCGAGGAGATCCGGCGCGTGGTCAGGTTCGATGCGTACGCCTGGCTCCTCACCGACCCGGAGACTGAGGTCGGCTCCGCTCCCCTGGCGGATGTGCCCTGTCTGCCGGAGCTCCCGCGTCTGATCCGGCTCAAGTATCTGACAGCTATCAACCGCTGGACGCGACTCGACCTCCCGGTTGGTCTCCTGCGTGTGTCGACGGGCGACCATCTGGAGCGCAGCCTGGTCTGGCGCGAAATGCTCTCTGGTTACGGTGTGACGGATGTGGCGTCCGTCGTATTCCGATGCCGGTACGGCTGCTGGGGTTTCCTCGACCTCTGGCGAAGCGCCGCTGGGAGCAGTTTCACAGACGGAGACGCGGGTTTCTTGACCGCTATCTCGAAGCCGGTCACCGAGGCGCTGCGGCGCTGCCAGGCCAGCACGTTCAGCCTGGCCGCGTCGGCCAAGGTCCGGGTGGGACCTGTTGTACTCGTGCTGTCGCCGGATCTCGCTGTGCGGGCGCAGACGCTCGAGACCAACGAGTACCTGAGACTCCTCATCCCACCCGACGCTGATCGCCAGCCGATTCCAGCCGGAGCCTACAACGTCGCGGCCCAGTTATTGTCAGTCGAGGCCGGTATCGACGACCACCCGCCCACAGCCCGCGTACACCTTGCGGCCGGAGTCTGGGTAACACTCCGTGCCGCTCGCATCGGCACCGCGTCAGCGACAGCCGAGCAGGACATCGCGGTCGCAATCGAGGCCGCCTCCCCAGCAGAGCGGATGGCGCTGTACGGACGCGCGTGTGCACTCAGCGCTCGCGAGTTGGAACTGCTCGGCCATCTGATCACGGGCGCCGACACTCGCGGCATCGCTCAGGAGATGTTCCTATCCGAGAACACCGTGCAAGACCACCTCAAGTCGATCTTCGCCAAGACCGGGACGAGCAACCGCAGAACCCTGCTGGCTCGGGCCGTTGGTCACTGACGGGTCCTCGCCGATCGAGTCACGAACGACGGCCGGCCCGCCGCTCTCCAGAGGCGGACTGTGGTCTCGGAACCTGCCACAGGAATCGTCGCCCCGGGTCCGGCCTGACCTACGAAGACAGGCCGTTGCTCACATTCGAGAAGACGTTGTTGACTTGCTGACCGACCACCTGGAGGATGACGATCACGACGATGGCGATGAGGACGAGGATTAGCGCGTACTCGACCATCCCTTGACCACGCTCGTCATCGTCCTGGCCACGCAGGGACCGTAGCCAGCGGGCTACCCAGCGAGCCCTCGAATCGATCGCGGACAGGATCATCGTGGTTGCGGAGTTGTCGACGTTCATGCCTATAGAACGCCTGGGCCGCCCGAACTAACGACTCGGCTCCCAGATTGCCGGCATCTTCTTCGACCGAGGCTGATCGGCCTTGATCAGCCTGTCGAGGTTGCGCCGGAACTCCCTGCCGGGATGCGGATCTTGGCTCCTCGCGGGGTGTACGGCTCTTCTGGTTGAGTCTTGGGCATGGGATCAGGATACCGCCCAGCCGAGAATCCCCTCCATAGCGTTCAGCGGAAGCTCGAATGGGCCGACAAGCACATCGTCGATCTCGGGCGTGAACTCGCTGGGTTCCGAGTAGCGAAAGCCAAAGCCGTCATCCGCGAGAACGATCCGAATCGCCCTGGCTACAGCCGTTGGATTCTCACCGACGCGAACATCCCCGACCCGATCACGCTGATTCTGGGTGACGCGATCCATAACCTCCGATCCGCGCTCGACCACTTCGCCAACGCCATCGTTCGGGATAACGGCAAGCAGCCCTCGTTCACGACCGACTTCCCCATCTGGCGCAGTCCCAAGTTTGACCGGAAAGAGTACGAAGCCACGGTGGAGACTAGGGTAGGTAGAGCAGCGAAGCCGGTCGTGCAAGAGTTCAAGGGGCTGGAGCCGCACGAGGGAGGGAAGAACGAGCTTCTCTGGGCCTTGGACAAGCTCGACGTCGTCGACAAACCTCGATTCCTGGTCGTCCTGGCGCTCCGGCCAAGAAGTGCCGGGTTCAGCGCTTGGGCTGAGATGAAAAAGATCGTCAGCCCCGAGCGGGCCGCAGTGCTTCCCAACCAGTTGATCTACATCAGGCCCGCCGACCGTGCGCCCCTCGAAGATGGCAGCCAAATCTATAGCGCTGCAGCCGGCTCGCATCTTGAACCGGACGACCAGCCGGAGTTCCTTTTTGACGTAGCGCTGGGCGAGCCGGGGGTTCTCAAGGGACAGACGGTTCTTGAAGCGTTCCCGCTGCTCCGAAACGCGGTGACGGAGATCATCGATCTCCTCTGGGCTGTAGGACGCCCGAGCGCCTAGCCCTCCAAGCGCGTTCATCGGCCATCGTCTGTGGTCGGCTGGACCGACTCCTCGCGAGGCTTGCCCTCAGCGTTCTTGCCATCCATCAGCGGAAAGTCCACTGTCATACGTGGGGAACCTCTCTGGGGAGCGAGCACGAACTCCACGGTGCCCTCAGGGGGACACAAACGCCCAAGGACCAGGAGCCGCTCCGTTCCGAAGGTCTCGCTGCGGAGGCGACAGAGGCTGTCGCCCACGCACCGCTTCCTGCCGCGATCATCGAGGTCGCGTCGGGGCGGATCATGGCGGCGAGTCCACCGATGCGCGAAATGTTTGCCTCGAGTGGGGGCAGGATCTTGGGCAGGATGGTCGACGAATTCATGGCCGACCAGCCTTCGGGCGCGCTCGACCTGCTGCGCGCCGGTCAAATCCAGGGCTACGTCACGACGCGTTCGCTCCGTCGCAAGCAAGAGGAGCCCATGCCGGTCCAGGTCTGGGTGCGCGGCCTGGGCAAGGACTCTCCGCCGCGCTTTGCGGTCGCCGTGTTTGCGACCTCCCTCACCAGGACCGGCGCACTGCTGCCCGAGGTTGCGCGCTCGGATTTGACCCCGGTTGTGGGAACGTCGGACGAGAGCCTGCTGGTCGACCGCATCAGCAGCGACGTCGAAGCCCTGCTGGGATATCGGCCATCCGACGTCCTTGGGCGATCGATTCTCTCGTTGGTGACAGAAACCAGCGTCCCCGACCTGCTGGGCTCACTCGCTCACGCCGCGGCGACCGGGGCGGGAGTCACCCTCAATCTCGTCGCCTGCTCCAAGCAGGGCGATCCAGTTTTGCTCGAAGCCGTTCTCTGGCCGCTGCGCCCGCCGCCACGCTGCGGGTTCGCGCTGCTCCCTGGCGCTTACGCGGAGTCCGCGTCCGGGACCGCGGCCGATGTGGAGAACTGGATGTCCCGGTTTGCGAGCGACTCTGGTGCGGTATCCCTCTCGCGCCATCTCGCCACGGCCCCGCGCGAGGGGGAGCTGGCCGGACTCTCCGGGCTGACCACCAGGGAGCTGGAGATCGTCAGCCGGCTGGTGTCCGGTGACAGAGTCCCGTCGATTGCGAAAGCGCTGTTCCTGAGTCCGAGCACCGTGCGCAATCACCTCCATTCGATCTATCAAAAGCTCGACATCCATTCGCAGCAGGAGCTGATCCATGCATTCCGCAGAGGGCCCGCGTCCCGCTGATTGTCGCGTCGGCGTGCAGTCGCGCGAGGTCATATCCCCTCTCTCGCTTCGATTTGGCAGGACGAGTGACACTCCGGTTTACGACTGCGTGACATCGCGCCTATTCCGATCAGGCCGCGGCGGCCCTCACACTGACATCGATGTCGGTGTCCACTCAGGTGTCCCAGCCCGGATCGATCGCGCCGTGCGATGCGATGCGCCGGGTGTGGAGCGGTCACTAACAGGTCACTGGAATGTGGCAGGAGCAGCTCGGCGCCGGGGTCGACGAGGTACACATCACCGCGAGCGCGCTCATCTTCCGCGCCGGTGAGCTCCCGAGAATTGCATTGGTCGTGGCCGGCATCGTGCGAGTGTTCATCTCGACACAACTCGGCCGGCAGATGACCATCCGCTACGCGCGAGCTGGTGATCTCATCGGGCTTTCACCCTACCTGGCGGGCACCGATCAGTGGAACGCGGAAGCGATCACCGACGTGAGCGTCAAGGTGCTCACCTTCGACCACTTGTGCGGCGCCGGAGCACATGATCCGGAGCTGCCCTCGAGAATCGCGCGACACGTCGCGAGTGTGACTGCGGAGGCGTTGCGCACTCTCGCCGACGCAAGCGGACAACCGATCACCGTGCGAGTCGCGCGCCACCTTAGCGAGATGGCGCAGCGCGGACCCGATGGTCGCACCTTTGTGCACATCAGCCATCAGCGCTTGGCTGATGCGGTGGGCACCGTTCGCGAAGTGGTGAGCCGAGAGCTGACTGCGTTGCGGGCAAACGGTGTGATTGACAGAGCGCCGGGAGCAGTCACGGTCATCGACGAGGATCGGCTCGCGAGCGTCGCCGCAGGCCAGTCCACCCTGCGCACGATTAAGGGGTGACCGCGGTCGCATCCGACGACCGGCTGGTGCCGCGATGTGCATCGGGTCACTTGCGTTGCCACCCTGGTCATAGACCCGTCGCGCTATATGAAGGTATCCCCACCGAGGATTGGTCGAGAACGTCCAGGACAGTAGGCGCGCCGTCTGGGAGGAAGTGCTCGAGGGTATGGTCGAGCCCGCATACGTCCCTGCCGGCGATCTCATCTTTCGCAGGGCTCGCGACCAAGGATCGCGCTCATCCGCGCTGGCATCGTCCGTGTCTTTCTCTCGGGGACAAATGGGCAGCAGTTGACCATCCGTTACGGCCGACGGGGCGATTTGGTCGGATTGGCCCCGCTGCTCGGTGGCAGCTGCACGTGGACTGCCGAGGCTGTCGTTGACACCACCGTCGAGCTCTTGACAATGAACCACGTCCACGCGGCCGCCGGGCTCCGCCCCGACCTTCCATGGTTGATCGCGGAGCACGTCGCGGCCTGGGCATCCAATGCGCTCCATACCCTCCAGGAAAGTCGCTCGCTACCGACGGCAGCGCGTATCGCCCTCCACCTCGGAGAGATCGCCCTGCCCTCCCATGATGGAATCGCGGTTGCGCACATCACTCAGCAGCGACTCGCCGACGCAGCCGGCACTGCGCGCGAGGTTGTCAGTCGCGAGCTCAGTGCCCTCCGCGCCAAGGGTATCATCGCTACTAAGCCGCAGCGGATAGAGATACTTGACGGGCAACGGCTGAGACGGATCGCGCTGGGAAGGATTCCGGCACGCGAGCGCTGACCTCATCCGCCCAAAGTCTGTCGCTGGACACAGCGCGGCCGTTCGCACCGCCGCTTGCCGATCTGCTTGCCACCACAAGCAAGAGCGGCTTCCTCTGTGCGCACCGTGGCTGTGTGTGTGACGGAAGTCACTATCCTGTCCCCAAGAACCCCGCGTGGTTCGAATCTCGCCCAGGTTTGCGACGAGCGCGCGATCTTCTCCCCCCACGGCAATGCAACGTTCGTCGCATGACAAACGGTTCGTCGCCCGGCGAGAACCGGCGCATCGACTCGGCGCCCGCCCCGCGCTCTGACCCCACCGCCGAGAAGGCTGTCCATCCGGACCGCACCGTGACGGCCAGCCGGCTGGCGGCGCATGCGGTTGCTCTGCATGAGGGAGTGCGTCTCTACCAGACGATGTTCGAACGCAGCGCGCTTGGACAGCTCATCGTCGACTTCCCGAGCTTTCGCATCGATGTCGTCAACAAGGCCTTCTGCTCCATGATCGGCTTCAGTGTCGACGAACTGGTCGGAAGTGATGTTGCGCTGATCTTTCCCAGCGGCAAGAGCCCCGCCGGCGACGTATTCGAGCGCTTGGCGGACGGTCAGGCCGACGGATATGCCGTGCAACGATTCCTGCAGCGTCGCGATGGGACCATCCTCACTGCCTTGGTAACGGTCTCCGTGGTTCGCGACGAACACGGCAACCCCATCCAGCTACTGGTTCATCTCCAGGACCAGAGTCAGCAGCGCGCGACTGAGACCGCGCAACGCCGCAGTCAGGCGCTGATCGACGGCGCTATTGCGACCTTGCCCATGAGCTTCACGGCCTTCGATACCCATCTCCGCTTCACCTACGCTGTTGGTGGTATGGAACGCGTCGGCAAGCGCTCCGAGGACTTCCTCGGCCGGCATGTGACCGAATTCACCAAACACCGGCCCACCCTCCGGAGCCTCCACCGCGCCCTCGCCGGCGTCGAATCGACGACGCGAACCATCGTCAACGGCCAGAGCTACCTCAGCTTGATCGGACCCGTGCGTGACGATCGCAACGCGGTGGTGGGCGTCATCTCGGTGTCCACCAACATCACCGCCGAGGTCGCCGCGGAGACTGTGCGCCGGCAGGCCGAAGAGCTTCGTCTCTATGTCGCCCAACACGACGCGCTGACCGGCCTTCCCGGCCGATCTGCGCTGATAGAACACCTCAACACCCTGGCCTCCTCCGCGAACGGTCCTGGCGCGCTGTTGCTGCTGGATCTTGACGACTTCACGCTCATCAACGAGGGCCTTGGCTACGAGATCGGCGACGATGTGCTGCTCGAGATCGCGAGCCGACTCTTTGATGCCTTTCCTGGCCTGATGGTCGCCCGAAACGGTGGCGATGAATTCGCGGTCGTGGTTGCGTCCGATACCGATCAGGGGGCCGCCATGGCCGCCGCGGAGCTCGTGCGCGCGTCATTCGATGCCGAGCTGACGGTGCGCGGTCATGCACTCCGTGTGACCGCCGGCGTGGGGATTGCGATCAAGGACGTGGGTGGGTCGTCATCCACGCTGATCGGCAACGCAAGCTCGGCGCTGTCCCAGGCCAAAGATGCGGGCACCGGTCAATACCGACTCTACGGCGCCGAGATGCGCCGCCAGGTGGAGAGCCGTCTTGCGATCCAGCATGGGTTGCGGACCGCGCTCCAGGACAATGCGCTACGAATTGCATACCAGCCGAGTGTCAACCTCATTGATCGCCACGTCCTCGGTTCAGAAGCACTGCTCCGATGGACCCATCCCAAGCGCGGCAACATCCCCCCGTCGGAGTTCATTCCGATTGCCGAGCAGAGCGGGCTCATCGTTCCGATAGGCGCCTGGGTTATGGACCAGGCGTGCCGTGACACTCGTCACCTGCAGCGCACCCACAAGATGAACATCGCCGTCAACGTCTCGATCCGTCAATTGGCGGGCGGCGGATTCGCTGAGTGGCTGGAAGAACTGCTCGAGCATACCGGCCTGGCGCCGAACACCCTCACCGTGGAGGTTACAGAAAGCGTGCTGATGGATGAGATCGCTCCCATTCGCAGGGCGTTCGATCTCGTTCGTGCAATCGGTGTGAAGGTTGCCATCGATGACTTCGGCACCGGATATTCGTCCCTGGCACGGCTGCAGAACCTGCCTGTCGACGTGATCAAGCTCGACCGGGCGTTCGTCGCCGACCTTGATGTCCGATGCGAAGCGCGCGCCATGGCCACCGCCATATTGCACTTGAGCGCTGCGATCGGTGCGGACATGATCGCCGAGGGCGTCGAGACGGAAGCTGAAGCATCCACGTTGGTCGACCTTGGATACTCGGTCGCGCAGGGGTATCTCTTCGCCAAGCCGATGACGATCGAAGACTTGACCCTTCTGCTTGGCACCGCCTTGGGATGTGGACCCTATCTGTCGCCAGACGTCGCGTAGCACAACCCGAGACCCGACCTCGATGTGTCGTACCCACGCACCCTAAGGCAGGTCGTTAGCACCTCGCTCGAGGCTTGGCTACCGATGCAGGTGCCGTTCTCATTGGGTGACCCGCTCCAACTCTGACTTGATCACCGCGTAACACTCGCACGACACCTCCTCAAGCTGCTCACGGTTGACGATTGTGACGTGGCCTCGTGCGTATTTGATGATTCCGGCGCACTGGAGGATGCCGGCAGACACCGAAACCGTTGAGCGTCGCGCACCCAACATCTGGCCGAGGAATTCCTGCGTGATCATGAATTGGTCCGCTCCGATGCGATCCTGGCTCATCAACAGCCAGCGGCTGAGCCGCTCCTCACTCGAGTGGAGCCGGTTGCATGCAGCCGCTTGCGCGATCTGGCCGAACAGCGCTTGTATGTACCTGTCGACCAGCATCTGCACGGCGTGGTTTCGTTCACACCACTCGAGTAAAACCGCGGCATCGATCCGAAGAGCATGCCCCGCAACTTGCACAATGGCGCGCACCGCAAGGCCACCGAGGGGTACGAGCGGCACACCGGCGATTCCTTCGTTGCCGATGGTGGCGACCTCGACGATCGCGCCCCCGTGGAGCGGGGTGACGAGAGAGATGACCCCGCCGGTGGGGAAGTAGACGGACTCAATTGTCCCACCGGGTTCGAAGAGAACGGTCTTCACGGGTAGGCGGATGAGGGGGGAGTACATCGAAGAGTTGGCGCCGCGTCGCTTCAGGAAGCGCGGCCAGAATCCGGCTCTCACCGCGCGAAGACGTGGTGCTGGTGGTCGTCGTCAAATCAAACTCTGCGGGCGGCTGATGGGGTGAGGGTGGGTCGTGACCCGCGGCCGCAATGAGCGCGTGGGATATCTCGCCCCAGGCGCCCGGATGGTATCGCTGACTGCGTTCCCGCGATGTGTCGTGAGTCACATCACGGCCGTTTCTCGCACGCAGCCATTGCCTGGCTCCGAGTCTTGAGCCCGCTACAACGCCAGTGCCGGCAAGGAGCGGACAGCCTCTCCGGGTCCGCCAATGCGCAGATCAAGCGCCCGGCGCGACCGCTCCTTCCAAGATGCGTCGCCCCTTCGGCGAAGCGGCCGCGCTGATCGTTCGTTGTACGGCGCTCCTCGACAGCACGAAGAACCGGGCGTCGCTGTAGAGATGGAAGTACCAGTTAGCAGAGGCATCGCGGCCTCAAGCTCGAAGGCGAGTTGGACCCCGTCGCTCCATGAGGGCAACGTACCGATCACAGAGTCCGTGGAGCGTCGCGATCCCCGACTCGCGCACCATGACGTACAACTCAGAACAGCAGCAGGTTGCCCAGAGCTGTGCCGCTCCGCGATTCGAACCCCGGTTCGACGCCCGTCGACACTCGCGCGATCACTTTGGGTCGAGCTCTCCCGCCTTCCGGACCAACGGTATGGCTACGCCTGCTCGGGAAGCGGGATCGAATGCCACAGCACCAGCTTCCAGGCGCCGCCGTCGCGACGGAGGATCATTGTGGTCGGAGCGGAGATGTGCTGCGGGGTGCCGTTCATCGTGTAGTCCTGGTCGATCCAACAGGTCAGTACCCCTGTCTCCCCCCAAATGCGCTCCTCCGCATCTCGAAGTTGCGTCCCGACATCACTCACCGCGGTTATCACCTCGCGGAGGTAATCGTCTACGTCGCCTCGGCCGCGCAGCCAGCGTCGCGAGATCTCGTCGACGCTCTGGACGTCCCCCGTCAACATCTCCTTCATCCGATCAGCATCCAAGGCGTCAAGCGCCGCAAAGAAGTCGGTTGCGACATTTCTCAGCTCGTCTGGCATCAAATGGGTCCTCCATGGTGGTGGCAACTGCCGAGTCTCCATGTGCGAGCCTCGCGGGTCAACAGGGCTCGATGGTGCGACTGCAAACGTCAGCCGACGGCCTCTACCGTGACGCGGGGCTCCGCGCAAGCTGACCTCCAGAATCCAATAATGAGCCGCCGAGTTCAGCCAGACGGCGATGCACGCTCGCGGTCGGGCGGTCAGCGGCGCCGGGCACGCAGGACGATGTCAGCGACATGCGGTGTTCCGGGCGGCGGCTCGATGCGCGGCTTGATCGCGTGCAGCTCGACCGTGAAGTCGTCGGCGAGCAGCCGGTCAAGGTCGTCGGCACCGACATAGTCCGCGGGGTCGAAGCCCTGCGACTTCATGTGCTCGCGGTGTTCGTTTTCGAGGTCGTGGTACACGGCGAGCAGCAATCCACCAGGGTGCACCGTGTCGAGCAGCGTCCGAACGGCGACATCGCCGGCGGCTTTGGGCAGCGCAGGGTACTGCATCGACAGGAGATCGAACGAGTGGGCCGGGAACGGTGTCTGGAGGGCGTCCCGGCAGAACCATTCGACCGTGGCGCCGGCCAGCTCGGCAGCTTTCCGCGCCCGACATAGCGCGACCTCGGAGACGTCGACCGCAGTGACCATCCAGCCTCGCTGGGCGAGCCAGATCGCATCGGCGCCCTCGCCACATCCGACGTCGAGCGCCCGGCCCGGGGTGAGGTCGGCGACCTCGGCGACCAGCCGCCCGTTCGGCCGGCCGCTCCACATCGCCCCGTCGCGCTCGCTGTACCTGGCGTCCCACTCGGCGGCCTGCGCCGTCGCGGCGAACCGCACCTCGCCGTGCTCGTGCTCGTGCTCGTGCATTGAACGACTCCCGACTAAGCGGGTGTTGATGCCGCTTGCGAGGCTGCCTCCGCACCGCGCCGCGTCATCTCTTCTTCCGAGATGTCTTCGAAGTGTGTGGCAAAGTACCACTGATTCCCAAATGCGTCCTCAACGCCCGACATCCGGTCGCCGTAGAACTCGTTCTGGGGCTCGCGCAGCGATGTGGCTCCGGCGGCCATTGCGCGCGCGTATGTCGCATCGGAATCGGGCACGTACACGTGCAGCATCGATTTGGTAATCGCCCCCGGCGACGGGGGATCGGCGAGCATCACCAGCGAGTCGCCGACGCGGACCTCAGCGTGACCGAGACGACCGTCGGGACCGGGGATGCGCATGATCTCGTTCCCGTCGAGCACGGCGGCGATGAATGTGATCAGCCGTTCGGCGCCGTCGACCACCAGGTACGGCGTGACGGTGTGGTAATCAGGCGGTTTGTAATCGGTCAAAGCATTTCTCCCTGATAATCAGATGCCTCGGTATTTTACCGGGAGGCTCCTGTTCGGGTTGGGACGCCAGCGTCGGCGTCGAAGCTCGGACTGGCGATGGGGATCTGGAGCCATGCCGAGGAGGCGCATTGAGGCCGCCCGGTATCCGCCAGAATGCTCCGCATGTCGGACGCGAAGCTCTCGATCGGCCGTGCGTCGCGTCGCTTCAGGGGGATGGGCGACCGACAAGACCGTCTTGCAAAATGATTGTCGTAACGAGAGGGCGGCGTCTGTGGCGTCGTTGAAGGCAACCTCGAGTGACTGGGAAGCCATGGCACGGACTGATCCGCTGTGGGCGGTCTGTACCGAACTCGGTCCGCAAGGCGGCTCGTACGACGAACTTGAACGCTTCTGGGAGTCGGGTCGAAAGGATGTCGACGCAGCCATCAAACATGCCGAGGCGTGCGGTCTCGATATCGATCGCAACGGGGAGGCTCTCGACTTCGGGTGCGGACCAGGTCGCGTCAGTCAACCTCTTGCAGAAGTCTTTGCGCGCTGTGTCGGGGTGGACATCTCGCCAACGATGTTGGAGCTCGCGCGAGGGTTCAATGCGAACCTCGATCGCTTGACCTTTACTCTGAACGACCGGGCCGACCTCTCCATCTTTGCGGACGACCGCTTTGCTTTTGCCTACTCGACGCGGGTGCTCCAACACATCCCGCGCCGATACGCGCTCGCATACCTCGGGGAGCTCGTACGGGTTCTCTCGCACGACCGCGGAGTTCTGGTGTTTCACGCCCACGAGATCGAGGGAGGTGCGGTATTTTCGGGACTGGCGGCTTTGCAGCGCATGCGTCAGCGAACGACCCGTCTCCGGGTCCGACTCCAGAGAGCGTATGCCGGCTTCAATAACCGCGAGGGCCCTCCGCTCCCGCCGCGCATGCGCATGTTTCCGCTTCCCCAAGAAGTTCTTCGTCCCGTCATCGAGGCCCAGGGCGGCCGGATTCTCGACATCGCACCGATGGGATTCGATCCGATGCGCATTCGTCCCGCATTACAGCCAATCGCTGATCGATGGCACTGTGGACTGCAGCCAATGGAATACGTTGTTGTGAAGGGGGCGACGCCGGCGAGTTGACGGCTCAACTCTGGGCGTACGGGTGATACGTCGGGGGGCGTACGTCAGCAGCCGCGCCCCGGCGGATGACGACGCCGCCACCGGCGGTTAGGGTGTGATACATGACCTCGAAGCCTTTCGGCGCATCCTAGCCGAGGCATGACCGATCTCCCGCGATCCCGAGTACCCCACAGCGGGGAGTTCACTGCGACCGCGTCGCCGCGCGCGCTCTGGGCGGAAATGGCGCGACGTGCGCCTGTTGTGACCGACCTGATCCCCGCACTTGTCTTGACCGGCTTCCTGGTGGCGGCGAGCACGGCGCAGCTGCACGCCACCGGTGACGCGCACCGGATCGGGGTCGGGGGCTACCTGCTACTCGTGGGCGCGGCGATGGCGTTTGCGCTGCGGCGACGGTGGCCACCGCTCGCGTATGCCGGCTCCCTGGCCTGCACGAGCGCCTACCTGCTGGTCGGCGATCCACCGGGGCCAATTCTGCTAGCCCCATTTCTAGGGCTGGTCGTCGTCCTGGGCGCGACACGATCGCTGCCAATCTGGATCGCGTCGACGCTCGGTGGCGCCGCCTTGTTGTCCGCAGTGCACGGTGCTGTGTACGGATGGTCGTGGCCAGTGGCGCTCTTCGCCGCTGTCTGGGTGTGCGTCGCCGCGGTGGCGGGGATCGGCCTCGACGCGCGGCGGCGCTTTCTCAGGGAGTCGCGGGCTCGGGCGGAGTGGACGCAGCGCAGCCGCGAAGAGGAAGCGCGCCGGCGCATGGTCGAAGAGCGGCTGCGGATCGCGCGCGAGATGCACGACGTGATCGGCCACAGCTTGGCGGTCATCAGCCTGCAGGCCGGAGTGGCCGAGCATTTCCTATCCAGCCGGCCCGAGGAGGCGCGTAAAGCGGTCACCGCCATCCGCGGCGTGAGCAAGCAGGCGCTGACCGAGCTTCGCAGTGAGCTTGCGGCGCTCCGAGGCGAGGGGCTGGCAGGTGCGGATCGCAGGCCCACACCGGGGCTTTCGGCGGTCCCGGTCCTGGCTGCGCAGATGCGCGACGCGGGACTTGTTATTGATCTCGACCTGCCGCAGGGTGACTACGAAATCCCGGAGATTGTTTCGACCGCCGCTTATCGGATCGTGCAGGAGTCGTTGACCAACGTCGCCCGGCACGCCGGCAGCGGGGCGAGGGCAACGGTGCGCGCCGTACTCGCGCCTGACCGGCTGGAACTGGAGATCGTCGACGACGGCATCGGACTCGGTGAGCAGTCTGGCGAAGGTGGTGGGCTTCAGGGGATGCGCGAGCGCGCCGCAGCCCTGGCCGGGGCATTTTCGGCCCGCAGGCGTCCCGAGGGCGGATTTCGGGTGTGGGCATCGTTGCCGCTGGGGCGACCGTGAGCGTCCGCGTTGTGCTCGCCGATGACCAGCCGTTGATTCGGGTCGGTCTCCGCGCGCTCGCCGATGCGGAGCCCGACATCGAGGTGGTCGGCGAGGCCGCTGACGGCCAGGAGGCGTTGCGCGTTGTGCGTGAGCTGCGACCCGATGTGGTGGTGATGGACATCCGCATGCCGGTGCTTGATGGATTGGAGGCGACGCGTCTGATCGCACACGATCCGCAGCTATCTGGTGTCCGTGTGCTCGTGCTCACCACCTTCGAGATCGATGAGTACGTCTTCGAGGCCCTGCGCGCCGGAGCCGGAGGTTTTCTACTGAAGGATGCGGAGCCGACCGAGCTGCTGCGCGCCATCCGCGTCGTGGCGGCGGGCGACTCGCTGCTCTCACCTGCCGTGACGCGGCGCGTCATCGAGGCTTTCAGCGCCCGGCCCGCACCGACCGCACCGCGGACGAAGCTGCTTGCCGACCTCACCGAGCGTGAACGTGAGGTGGTGGCGCTGGCCGGCTGCGGGCTCTCCAACGACGAGATCGCAGAGAGGCTCGTGATCAGCCCGGCGACGGCGCGTACCCATGTGTCCCGATCCATGCAGAAGCTCGGGGCACGGGATCGTGCGCAGCTTGTGGTCTTCGCGTATGAAAGCGGACTTGTGTCGCCGGGCCAAGCGCTGGCGTAAGCAAGTCGACACGCAGCTACGCCACCCGACGTAGCCAAAAGTGTCGCTTCCGAACGGACGACAGGAGCACTGGGCGTCTCCGACGATGGTGCCGTTGGCATCCAACACACTTATCGGAGGAACACGACATGCCCGGATATTGGGTCGGCGGCGGCTTCGGCTTTTGGTGGATCTTTCCGTTGGTCTTCGGCGCCCTGTGGCTGACCGTGATCGGCCTCTTCCTCTGGCGCGGTCGCCTGTGGTGGAGAGCCGGCCATGGCAGCACGCCGGACGCCGCGGCAGTGCTGCGCGAGCGGTTCGCGCGCGGCGAGATCGACACCGACGAGTACCAGCGTCGCCTTCGGGTGCTCGATGGGCGGTGAGCATCGTGCTCACCGCCTCGCGGCTTCGCAGCGTTCAATGGGGGAGGGAGGATGGCCCTGATCCAGATCTGAGCGCGTATCCTTCGCGCTCATGATCGTTACCACCACCGAGAACATCCCGGGAGCTCGGGTGGTGCGCACGTTGGGCCAGGTCTTCGGCCTGACTGTCCGCTCCCGAGGCATAGGCGGCAACATCGCTGCCTGGTTGAAGAGCCTCGCCGGCGGCGAAATCGGATCCTACGTCAAGCTCAACGAGGACGCCCGCCGTCAGGCCCTGGACCGCATGGTGGAGAACGCCACCGCAATGGGCGCCAACGCGGTGACCATGATGCGCTTCGACTCCACTGAGATGGGCAAGAGCATGAGCGAGATCGTGGCCTATGGAACCGCTCAGGTGATGGAGGGGCTGGAAACTCCGGGACCCGCTGGGTCATGAGCGCCGGTGGTCTGACCGGGCCGCCACGATGACGGTGATCTTGGTGGTCGTCTTGGTGGTCGTGATCGGCGGTATCGTCATCGCTATCTTCGGCTGGGACCGGTACCGGGGCGGAGGTACACGCGGACCCGCCGTTCCCTCCGAGGGTGCCCGGCCCACCAGCGAGGTGTTCATCGACCCCGACACCGGTCGGCGGATGCGGGTCTGGTTCGACGAGCGGACCGGGCAGCGGGAGTATCACCCCGAATAGATGACCCCGCAGCCGGCAGCGCCTGAGCCGGCCGCCCAAAGCCGCGTCGTGCGTCCTCGCAAATCACACGCTTCTATGAATGTCCATCCCGAAAATACGCCGTCAGGCGCTTGAAAGGAGCTGATCATGGCTTGGCAACACCAATGGGGAAAGCATCCGACCGTGCGCGCTGGTGACCGACTCTCGCTCGGCGAGAGAGCCGCCGATAAGATGCGCAATGGAATGGGATCCTGGCCCTTCGTCTTCGTCTTCTTCGCGGTAATGATCACCTGGGCCGTCGTCAACGGCGTGCTTCATGTGGGTGGTGGGTCGGGATTTGACCCGTATCCCTTCATTCTTCTCAACCTCTTTCTCTCGATGCTGGCGGGCATTCAGGCGGCTGCCCTGCTCATCGCGGCCAAGAGAGCTGACGCGGTCGCCTCTGAGGTGGCGCTGCACACCGAGAACAACACGGACGATATCAAGACGCTTCTCGCCGAGAACACAGCTCTGACTGCACAGGTGAAAAAGGCCACCGACCTCCTCGACGAGATCCACCTGCATGTGGCCAACATTGGTAAGAAGATCGGAGCGGACATGGGTCGCTTTGCGCCCGGAGAGACACCGCCAACGGGTACCTGACGTCGCTCTAACGGTCGCTTCGCCCATCTTCGCTGCGTGCGATGCGGCGTATCTGTCGCACCGCACCGGACGGGGGGAAGTGACCGCCGCCGCTGGACGCTCCCTGAGCCTGAGCGCCGGTGATGAGCCGCTCGCGGTCGAACAGCGCCACGACGATGCGAAAGAGAATGACGTCGGCCACGAGCAGGATCAGCGCGAACACCACCGCGAGGGTGACGCTCGGTGTGAAGACGTTGAAGGACACCAAGGCCACCACTGCGAGCGGTGGAATGCTCGAGAGCGTAGCCAACTGCTGCGCGACACGAACGTCGCTCGCTCGCGTCGAGATGCCGATGCCCACCCAGATCGACCATCCGGCGAGAAGCGGCGCGAAGAGAATCTCCGCCAGGATATGGGGTCCTTGCCCCAGGGCTGACACCACAGCCGCATTGCTGGCGAAAAGGCGGGCACAGACCTGGATGACGGCGAAAAGTACATAGGCGATGCCGACGGCAGGGGCAACGACGCCGAGCGCCTTACCAAGCAGCAGCTCCTCGCGGCGCAGCGGGGTGGTCAGCAGCGGCTCGAGGGTGCCCTGCTCGCGCTCTCCAACCACGGAGTACGCGGCAATGACAGCCGGCAGCATGGCGGGCGCGATCAACAGCACGAGAAACGTAGCGCCGACAGCCTTATCCACAACAGTGGCCGCGACCGACGGGCCGATGCGAAAGATGGTGATCAGGGGTTCGATGAGGAAGACGAGCGGGAGCACCGCCATGGTCCCGACGATGAAGGGGCTGCGGCGGTATTCACGGAGCTCCTTGCGCAGCACCGCGCCCAGGCGTCCGAAGCTGAACTTCATCGACGCAATGCCTCCGGGTCGTCGTTGATCAACTGCAGGTAGACGTCCTCGAGGGAGTGACGGGACTCGCTGATCGAGACCACGTCGGCGCCGGCCGCGACGAGTGCGCGGGTCACATGCGGAGCGATATTTCTCGGATCGGTGACGTTCACCACGTAGCTGCTCGTCCCCTCGCGTCGCCAGCTCTCGACGCCGTCCGTGCTGTTGAAGACATCATCTGGCGCGACGAGCGGTGTCAAGGTCTCGACCACCAGGGATCGGCTGAAAAGCCGCTCACGGAGCTCGTCAGGTCGGCCCACCATGCGCAGCGTGGTGTTGAGGATGGCGACCCGGTCACACAGCCGCTCCGCCTCCTCCAGGCGGTGGGTCGTGAGGAACACGGTGACCCCGCGCCGGCGCAGCCCGTTGATGAGGTCGTTCACCTCGTGCGCTGCGACCGGATCCAACCCGGACGTGGGCTCGTCGAGGAACATGACGGCAGGGTCGTTGAGCAACGCCCGCGCCAGACCAACACGTTGCAGGAGTCCCTTGGACAGGCTGCCACAAAGGTCGCGTGCGCGCGCCGTGAGGTTGACCGCCTCGAGCGCCTCGCCGATCCGAGCCGCTGCATTGCGCTGCTGGTAGAGACCGGCGAAGAGCTGTAGGTTCTCGGTCACCGTGAGGCGTCGGTACAGGCCCGGGTTTTCCGGCATGATCGCGATGCGCTGTCGGATCTCCGGTCCGTTGTTTGACGTCAAGGGAATCCCGGCGACGCTTGCAGTGCCAGACGTTGGTGCGATCAGCGTCCCCAGAGTCCGAACCGTGGTCGTCTTCCCTGCCCCGTTCGGTCCGAGAAATCCGAACACCTCGCCCGAAGGGACGGTGAAGGAAACGTCCTGGAATGCGGTGCGCTGGCCGAACTGCTTGGTGAGGTGGTCGACGATCAAGGCAGGGGGCTTGGCGGATGGATCTTCTCCATGGGCACCCGTCATCGTTTCGACCATGTTAGGGGAACCCGTTGAGGGCGCCTATCCTTCGCACTGGTGGTGGCTGACCGTACGCCCTGGCGGCTCCATCGTGGGATTGGCCGCAGGGGCACGGAGGCCTCGAAATGCCTGTCGTAGGGCGGCGAGGAGCGCCTCCGCGAAAGCCGCCTCGTCGTGGCTCGCGATCTTCTGGGAACTCACGCCGACCGGCCTCCCCGTGAGCAGCTCCTGCTCGTCCGTTGCCATGTGCTGCCAGTAAGACCCCGCCGAAAACTTCACCGACACAAAACCGCCCCGTCCAGCGTCATATAGGGTGCCGATGTCAGTTCCCGTCCCGCTCGCCGGCGCCGGTCACCTGGTCGCGGCTGCGCGCGGAGGCGACCCGACTGCGTTCGAGGAGCTGCTGGCTCCCATTCTGATACCCGCGCACAAGCTCGCCTTCACGATCCTCGCCCAACGCGAGGCGGCGGAGGACGCGGTGCAGGAAGCGGCTCTCAAGGCCTGGAAGGCCGTGGCCATGCTTCGAGCGGAGCGCGGGGACGTCCGCCCCTGGTTCCTCACCATCGTGGCCAACGAATGCCGTTCGGTGCGCCGTCGCCGATGGTGGCATCTGCCAGGTGGCAGCGGACACGTGGAGGCGACGGGCCCGTCTGGTCAGCAGCTCGAGGGTCGTGCGGCGGAGGCCATCGATCTGCGCAACACCGTCGCCCACCTCAGCAGCGAGAAACGGCTGGTCCTCGCCTTGGTGTACTGGCTTGATCTACCCATCGAGGAGGTGGCTCGGGTGCTGGGCGTGTCCGAGGCGGCCGCCAGATCGCGGCTCCGTCGCGCGGTGTTGGCACTTCGCTCCGCATACACGACTGATGAAGACCCGCGCGGCACCAACCTCCCGGCGCAATCCGGACACGCGATGGCGAATCGCTTCGAGGAGATCCGATGAGCAGCAAGCTGGCTGACCAGTTGAGAAGGGCATTTGATGAGGCCTACCTCGCGCCTCGAGGCGATCTCCGAGTGCGGATCGGATCGGCCGTGGATCCAGGGCGGCCGCCGCGCCGGTCGCGTACTGGCCGGCTGGCAGCGTCGCTCGCAGTGGGAGCCGGCACCGCACTGGTGATCGCAGTGGCGATTGCCATTCCCAGAATCATTGGAGCCGCGAGGGTGCAACCCTCTCAACCGCGCGCTGCGGCGCCCGCCCAGTCACCACGACCTTCCCCGGGCGGCGCAATCGTTCCGTGGATCGACACATCGGCGGGGCCCGAGCCACCAGCCACACCCCTACCAACGCCGTCGAGCCCGCCGGCGGGTCTGCAGGTATGCCGGAGCCGCGACCTCATCGCTGAAGCCGGTCCCGGCGGCGGAGGGTTGGGTCACTACGGGACGCCGTTGATCTTCACAGACCGTGCCGCTACCCCATGCACTCTCAGCGGGTTTCCAACCAGCGTTCGCTTCCTCGACGCGAAGGGCCATCGCGTCACGGAGTACCACGTCGCACTCGCTGATGGCGGTTACATCCCCGCATATGCAAACGCGGGTGTCGAACTACTCCCGGGGATCGCCGGCGGAGGTCCGAACGACCCCGTCAACGGGCAAACCTACCTGTTGCTCCAGAGCGATACTCCAATCTGCGGCAGCGCGACGGTCGCGACCGTCGTCGTCACGCTGCGCGATGGGGGTGTCTTCCGCTTTGACACGCCATTCGGCGGCGCTCAAGTCCTGGGCTGTGCGCCCACCGCGCAGTACCCGGTGATGGTGTCGTCATTTCAGCAGCCGGGCTACCAACCCGCTCAGCTCACGCCTGCATCGAATCTTGACGTTTCAATTTCGGTTGCTTCTCCAGCGCGCCTCGGGACGACGCTCGACTACACCGTGACGCTGACCAATGTGTCCGATCAGACGCTGTACTTTCGTCCCTGTCCCGGCTACGGCGAATCCATCAAGGGTGGCGCGGGTGTTGTGGCTGCACGGTATTTGCTCAACTGTGCTGCGGTGCCGGCGCTGGGTGCAGGGCATTCGCGAACCTTTGCCATGGAGCTGCCGTTGAAAACGGCATCCGCCGTCGCAGGGGCGTATGAACTGTCGTGGTTGATCGATGACCCATATATCGAGACGGAGGTCAGCACTCCAGTCGTGGTAGTGACGGGATGAGGAGCCTGCCCACCTACCCGCGCATCCCCAGCGCTGGTAGGGCTGCGAGCCGGTACCCTGCCGCCTGCAGCTCTGGTATCAAGAGGGCCACCGCCGCCATCGTTTGGCTTCGGGTAGCGCCGCCCCCGTCGTGAAAGAGCACGGCCATCCCGTTGTGAAGCGCCGCCATCACCCGCAACACAATGACCTGGGTTCCCGGTAGCTGCCAGTCTCCTATATCCACGCTCCACAGCTGCATCTTCATCCCCAACCCGGAAGCAATGGCGAGCACCGGTGCGTTGAACGCCTCGTAAGGAGGGCGCCACAAGCTGGGCGCCTTTCCGGTCAGCTCGGTGATCAAGTTCCTGTCGCGGGCTAACTCGGCCCAGGCGACGCTTGTAGCTACAGGAGCTACTCGCCGCCAGGAGCGACGGCCGCACGCGGTCGCAGCCCGCTGAGCGCGGCGCGACCCGCCAGTGCCTTGCCGACGTCCTCGATGTCGCGTGTTCTGGTCGGCTTCCCCAACCCGAAGCCCTGCCCGTAGCGAACGCCGGCCGCCTTCATCAGGTCCGCGACGAACTCGTTCTCGATTCCCTCGGCGATAACCACCGCTCCGCTGACTCGTGCGAAGGCCATGGTGGCGTGCATCGCGGCCTTTGATCCGACCCGGTTCGAGGTCATGGTGAGGCTGCGCCCCAGCTTGAGGTACTCGCTGCCGGACGCAGCGAGCAGCTCGAGGGTGGAGTGACCTTCGCCGACGTCGTCGAGCGCAAAACGGATGCCTTCGGCGCGATACGCAGCGAGGACATTGCCGAGTCGTTCGTAGTCGCGGATACGCTCGTGCTCGGTGATCTCGAGGACAACGGTCTGGGGTGCGCGCTGAACCGTGTGCAACAACAGGAGAAGCTGGTCGACGCCATGGACGGGATCGAGCAGCGCGGCAGCGCTGATGTTCAGAAAGAGTGCAGCGCCACCGGGGAGCTGCTTTGCATCCTCGAGCGCCCGGCGCCGGCACACCCAGTCGAGATCGCGAATGTGGCCACTGGTTCGAGCCGCCTCGAACACGGCCTCCACGGAGTCCATGGCAGCAAATCCTTCCGGGCGTGCCAGCGCTTCGTAGCCGAGCACCGAGCCGTCGACGAGCTCGATGATGGGTTGGAACATCGTGGTGATCGGTCCACCCTCGAGAAGATGCGTGACCACGTCGGAGTAAGAACGGTCGGCGATGTCACCGGCCTCGCCCCGCTCGTAGGAGCAGCCCATCACCCGATCCCCGCCGGCATGCTTGGCCTTGTACAGGGACTCGTCCGCCCGCCGCCACACTGACACGGGGTCGGTCCCGGCAGGCGCTGCGCTCCAGCCAACCGTGATCCGCACTGGTCCACTGGGCAGCACAAGTGAGTGCATTGCCAAGCGCATGCGATCAGCGACCAGGTTTGCGCCGAAAACGCCGACCTCGGGGAGCAGAGCCGCGAACTCGTCGCCACCGACCCGGGCCATCACATCCCATCCGCGCACGAGGAGCCCGAGCGTATGGCCCACCGTGCGCAGCAGCGCATCACCCGCGGCATGGCCATGGGTGTCATTGGTGGCCTTCAGGCCGTCAAGATCAAGGGAGAGGACGGCGAACGGCTGGCGCGGTATGGTGCGCAGCGCCCGATCGAATTCGCGCCGATTGTTCAGACCGGTGAGCGAATCGGTGGAGGCCAGGGCGGAAAGTTCCATGGTTGCTTCATGGAGGGCGTCCTTGGCGCGAACCCGCTCAAGGAAGCGACCAATGTGATGACAGGCCACTGGGATAGCGTCGAGAACGTTGCCAACGGGACGCTCTACGGTCCCGAAAAAAACCGCGAGCACACCGATAACCCCAGCGTTGGTTCGGATCGGGAAGGTCATTGCGCTGCGGAGGTCAGCCTTGGCTGCCTCGGCGGCGCAGGCCCCCCAACCATCTGTTCCCATGCGGGCCGCCGACGAACCGCGTCCCGTCTTCAGTACCCGGCTGATGGACGTGGGACCGGCACCGACTCCGAGAGCCCTACCGGCTGCCACGAAAGCCGCGACGGCAGGCGATCCGTCGGAGGAAGAGTAGTGCAGCTCGACGTCGCGCGCCTCGCCGGTGCGCAGCCAGATCTCCCCGATGCAGCCGCGTATCGCCGCGGTCATCATGTCGAGACCGTCCTGGAGGGCCCGGTCCATTTCAGCGGATTCGTTGAGGAGGGCGAGCAAACCGAGCAGGAGGGCGTCTCCGCTCACCATGATCGGCGGGGTAGGTCGGCCGATGGCTTCGGCGAGCGAGTCATCGGCACTGCGCTGCCCACTCGTTTGCGGCGCCGCCGGAAACGCGAGCAGATTCGACGGGTCGGGCCGCGGCACGGTGGGTGTACCTCGTGATCGCCGAAGCGTCCCTCTCGACCACTGTGTTGCGGTTGGAGCGTTGGGTCTGTCCGCCACCGTACCGAGAGCGGAGTTCGTGACACGCGTAATCGGATTGAGTCAGCGGTCATGAGCACAGACGATCAGCGCCCAGGGCGGCGCCGGTTGTCGCAGTCCGGTGGCAGGCGTCCCGGGCGTCCGGAAGGGGGCAGACTACGGTCATGGCGCCTCGGAACGGGGGCAGTCGAGCCACGGTGCGGAGCGCTGGATCGCACCTCCTGCTCGTTGCAGCCGTCGCGGTGGCATACCTGATCGGGGCGCGGCTGGGGCTGCAGCTCGCCTTCGCCAACCGCAACGTCACCGCCGTCTGGCCGCCGACCGGCATCGCAGTCGCCGCCCTGCTCCTCTTCGGCTTGGGGGCGCTGCCCGGGGTGGCCATCGGCGGGTTCCTGGCGAACCTCACCAACGGTGCCGGGCTCGAGGCCGCCGCCCTGATCACCGTCGGCAACACGCTCGCGCCACTCGCCGCGGGCCTCCTGCTCACCCGTGTGCTGGCGATGCGGCACGACCTGGCTCGGGTTCGCGACGTGACCGCACTGGTGGTGGCCGGGCTGGTGTCGATGACCATTTCGGCGACGCTGGGGACAGTGGCGCTCCTCGTCAGTGGCGGGCTGTCGCCGGCTGATTACGGCGCCACCTGGACCACCTGGTGGATCGGCGACTCGATGGGTGTGGTGCTCTTCGCGCCATTCCTGCTGCTCGTCGCCACCACCCGTCCAATGCCTCGTCCCACGCGGGCGCAGGGGCTCGAGGCCGCGATCCTCTTGCTCGTCCTGGTTGGCGCGTCGGCCGGGGCGTTCATCAGCCACTTCCCGCTCACATACCTCATCTTTCCACCGGTCATCTGGGCGGCGGTTCGGTTCTCGCGGCTGGGCGCGGCCACAACTGTCGTGATCGTCTCGAGCATCGCCATCGCGGCCACCGTCCGTGGCGGCGGGCCCTACGTGGCGTCGCTGTCGGTGACCGGCTCGCTGATCGCGCTGCAGGCGCTCAACGGCTGCGTGGCGCTGATCGCCCTCGTGCTCGCGGCGGTGACCGACCAGGCGCGCGCCGCGCGCAGCGCGCTCGAGCACCTGACCGCGGACCTGGAAGCGCAGGTCGAGGAGAGGACCGCCGAGTTGCGGGCGAGCAACCAGGCCAAAACGGAGTTCCTATCGCGGGTCAGCCACGAGCTGCGCACGCCCCTGACCGCGATCATCGGGTACGCGGACCTCCTGCAGCTGGACGAGACCAGGGAGCCGCAGCTGGCCAAGCTCGACGCGCTCACGCGCGCCTCCGAGCATCTGCTGGCCCTCGTCGAGGATATTCTCGACATCTCGCACATCGACTCGGGCAGGCAGGCTCTTCACATCGAGCAGGTGCCGCTGCACGCGGTGATCGCGGAGGCCCTTGAGCTCGTTGCCATCGAGGCGCGGCGGCGTGGCATCGTCATCAGGACGATCGGCGTCGAGAAATCGACGATGTCCGTTAGCGCGGACCGCTTCCGGCTGCGGCAGGCGCTCATCAACCTGCTGACGAATGCCATCAAGTACTCGCCGGTCGACGGCGCGGTGTCCATCAGCATCCGGCCCGTGACCGGCGCCCGCACCCGGGTCATCGTCACCGATTCCGGCCCCGGGATTTCCGCCGAGTTCCTCCCGCGGCTCTTCCAGCCATTCGATCGCCTCGGTGAGGAGCGGACGGGGGTCCCCGGAACCGGGCTGGGGCTAGCGCTCTACCGCCGCATCGTCGAGTCGATGGGCGGTGCGATCGGCGTGGAGTCCGTCGTCGGCAGCGGATCGAGCTTCTGGTTCGAGCTGGGCAGCCCAGCCGCTACCCGTCAGAATGCAAGCGCAGCCATGCGCCCCGCGAACGTCACGTCGGTGACGAAGACGCTGGAGGGCACATCCGCCCAATACAAGAACGCGAGTCAATTCCAGGTGTAGTGCAGGGCGACGCGGTTGTGGCCGGCGGCGATCGTACGAACCCATACTTTCGACGTGAAGAGGTTCCGAGACGGCGTGGGCATGCGGGAAATCTCGGACAGGCTCGGCTACCCCGAGGCCACGATTCGGTTGTGGCGCAAGAGAGGCATCCTCCCTGCCCCGGCCGCGACGCAGTCAGGGTCGGCGATGTGGGAATGGACCGAAGTGCTTCGTGGGGCACACGCCACCGACCGCGATGACCGGCTGACCTGGCTTGCGTGAACCTCACCTACCAGCCCATTCCCTGCGCTGGCAGGGCTGCGACGCGGTACCCCGCCGCCTCAAGGTCGGGTATCAAAATGGCGAGCGCGGCCACCGTTTCGCTTCTATTGCCGCCCCCATCGTGAAACAGGACGACCATCCCGTTGCGAAGCGCGGCCGTCACTCGCAAGACGATCACCTCGGTTCCGGGCAGCTGCCAATCCCCAGTCGTGACGCTCCAAAGCTGCATCTTCATTCCCAACCCGGTGGCAATGGAAATATCGGATGCGCTGAAAGCCTCATAGGGAGGCCGCCACAAGCTGGGCTCCTTCCCCGTGAGTCGCGTGATCAAGTTCTTGTCCCGATCCATCTCCACGGAGACTGCACTCGCTGTCAACGCAGTGAGATCGGGGTGCGACCACGTGTGGTCTCCAATCGTATCGCCATCCCGCGACTCGCGCTCCACCAACCCTGGCCACGCTGCGGCGTTCTTGCCGATAACAAAGAAGCTCGCCTGCGCCCTGCTTTCTTCCAGCAGAGACAGGATCTCCGGCGTCCACGCCGGATTTGGTCCATCGTCAAAGGTGAGATATACGGTCTTCGTCACATGTGTGGACGGCACTCGAGTGAGCGTACGGCTGGGAGAGGGGACCGCCGATGCTGTGATCGTCGGTGACATGATCGCGGTTGGGTTCGGGCGCGCGTTCGCGCACGAGCAGGCGACGAAAACGATGGACGCCGTCGCAAGGATCCTCAATCCCCGGCCAAGGGCCATGAATAACCTCCGACTCGGCGGGCGCCCGGCGCGGACAGTCGGCAACTGATTCAGCGTCCGACCGTCGCCTCACGATAACCCGTCCGTTCCGCGGCGAATGTGTGTGGGCGGTCACAATCAGAGACCCCAACGGCGACCGTCGGATGTCGGCGAGCGTTCGGAAGCATCGGGTTTGACCAGGCGATCATGACGGCGACGGTGAGCACGGTGAGCACGTTCTCTACGGAGGATTGAACATGTCGGGTCGGGGCGGTTTGTACGATGAGGCGCTCGCTCGAGCTGCTGAGCATGCCCGGGCGTGGCTCGCCTCCGTCGGCGATCGCCCGGTTGGACCCCGAGTAACAGCCGACCAGCTGCTCGCCGGGTTCGGCGGCCCGCTGCCGGAGCAACCCACGCCGCCGGAGGAGGTCATCGATTTGATGGCGAAGCTCGCCGAGCCCGGGCTCATGGCGATGCAGTCGGGTCGTTTCTTTGGCTGGGTGATCGGCGGCACATTGCCCGCCGCACTCGCCGCCGACTGGCTGGTCAGCGCGTGGGATCAGAACACGGCAATACGCTACGCGACCCCGGCAACCGTTGCCGCGGAAGAGTCTGCCGCGGCATGGTTGCTCGATCTCCTCGGGCTCCCGGCGAGCGCTGACGTCGGCTTCGTGACGGGTGCGACGATGGCCAACTTCACGGGTCTCGCCGCCGCGCGATCGTCGTTGCTTTCCCGCCTGGGGTGGGATTTGATGCGTGAGGGACTCGCTGGAGCGCCTCGGATACGTGTCATCGTCGGCGCCGAGCGGCACGAAACTATCGACCTCGCGCTGAGATACCTGGGCCTCGGCGAACCACAGTCCGTCGCAGTCGATGACCAAGGACGCATCAGGGTCGACGCCCTCGCCGAGTCGCTTGAGGAATTGGATCCGCGCAGCCCGTCAATCGTATGTTTGCAGGCCGGCAACGTCCACTCGGGAGCCTTCGACCCCCTGACCGAGGCGATCCAGGTTGCGCACCAGCATGGCGGATGGGTGCACGTGGACGGGGCGTTCGGCCTGTGGGCGGCGGCGTCACCAGCCTTGCGCCATCTGGCCGCGGGGCTTGCCCTGGCCGACTCGTGGGCGACCGACGCACACAAGACGCTCAATGTTCCATACGACTGCGGGATAGCGATCGTCGCGGATCGCGAAGCGATGCGTTCGGCATTCAGGACCCGCGCCAGTTACCTGATCGCCGACAGCTCCGGTCCGGGCGATCCGCATGAGAAGGTGCCCGAGTTTTCCCGGCGGGCCCGCGGTGTCCCCGTTTGGGCCGCGCTCCGGTCGCTCGGGCGAACCGGCGTTGCTGACCTGATCGACGGGCTGGTCAACCACGCTCGCGCCATGGCCGAGGGCATCGCGACCATTGAGGGTGCGCGCGTTATCAACGACGTCGACTACACGCAGGTATGTGTGGTTTTTGGCGATGACAGTCGTACACGCGCGGTGACCGAGCGCCTGATCGCCGATGGCACCGCTTGGATGTCGGGATCGCGCTGGCACGAACAGAATGTGTTGCGCGTCTCGGTCAGCAACTGGTCCACGGACGACGAGGATATCCGCCGCTCCATTGCTGCGATCCGCCGCGCGGTAGCGGCCATCCGAGAATAACCTCGGCCGCCTCTATCCCGATCGCGTTGCGTGAGCCATTGACGACGTAGTGCACCCGGTCTGCGCCGAGAAGCCCGCCCCGATAGACTTCGATCGCGTCAAACGCTATCCTAGTGGCTCAGGGATGTTGGGGGTTGAGGGGATGAAGGTACTGCTCTCGCCGGCAGAACAGCAGCGGGCCAGGCAGTGGCTTGCCGACCTACACGAGGATCTCGATCTGTTTCGCTATCCCACGCGCGTGCAGCTGATGCGTGCGATCGATGAAGCGGCCCATCGAGCGGACAGTCTGAGGCGCCTGGAACACGCTCTCCAGCACCTCCCGCGGTCCTGACGAAGCCCGGGTAGGGACCAGCGGCCGGATCCAGGTCAGGCGTTCGAGAAGAGGGGAATATTGGCGCCGCTGGCGACACTGAGCGGGCTGTCCAGCAGAGCGACGATCATCGCCGCAACCTCATCGGGGATCAAGGTCGCGCGGAGCGAGGGATTGGCCCGGCGGAGCATATCGGTGTCGACCGCGCCGGGGCTCACCGAGATGGCAGTGATGCCGAACGCCTTGCCCTCGACGGCGATTCCCTCGGTGAGCCCGATCACGCCGTACTTCGACGCGTTGTATGCGGTAAGACCGGGGAACTTCTCGGTCGCATACACCCCTGACAGCGAGGCGATGTTGACGATGCGGCCCTCGCCGGCGTTGCGCATCAGCGTGAACGCGGCGCGGCAACAGTTGAAGACGCCGGTGAGGTTGACGCTGATGGTGTGCTCCCATGAAGCCAGACTGGTCTCGTCGAACGGCTCGCGCTCCAGGGTTGCGGCGGCGCATACAAGCGCGACGGGTGGCCCGATCCCTGACGCGACGCTGAACAGCTCGTCGATATCGCCGGCGTTGCCGACGTCGGTGACAACGGCGGTCGCAGCACCGCCCGCGCCGCGAATCACCGCAACGGTTGCGTCGAGAGCGGCGGTACCTCGCGCGGCGACGACGACATGCGCGCCCTCGCGCGCAATCGACACTGCGGTGGCGCGACCAATTCCGCGGCTCGCGCCGGTGACCACGGCCACCCGACCGGCGAGCCAGTGTGCGCGATCAGCCATGAGCGGTCGCGAGAGTCGATGTGAGGACGCCGCGGTACACGCGCTCGTGGGCGTCGAGCACTGCCTCGATATCGAGGTGCGCTTCAGCGTGCCGGCGGCAGACGGTACGGTCGAGCTCACCGATGCGGCCGAATGCTGCGGCCGCAGCCTCAATATCCCCTTGAGGGACCAGGAAGCCCGTGACCCCGTCGAGGACGATCTCCTGGAGTCCACCGCGCCGATACGCGATCACCGGGGTGGCACACGCCTGCGCCTCGGCAGCAACCAGGCCGAACGGCTCGTCCCAGTTCGCGGGGCACAGCACCACCGCGGCGCCGGCGATGACCCGCCAGAGCATCGCCCTGGGCAGCGCAGGGTGAACGCTCACATCGGGCCGGCCGCTCATGGCGTCCACCGCGCGCTCGGCGTAGCCGCCGTCGTAGGCATCGCCGTACAGGTCAATCGACATCCGCGCACGCTGCGCGATGGCGATCGCATCGATGGCCCCCTTCTCGGGACTGAAGCGGCCGGCGAAGACGGCGCCGCCTCCGGGGGTCGCTGACCACGGGATCCGAGCCGTGACGACGCCGACCGGGAGGACGGCGTCGATGTCGACGAAGCGTCGCCATGCGTCAGCCTGCGCGGCCGAGACGGTGGCGATCACGGGTGGGTTGGCCGCTCGCGACGCGTCCCGGAGGGCGTCAACGACGGAGCCCTCGGGGGGCAGGTGCAGCGTATGGATCACCGGTGGGGCGACTCCGACCGCGAGCTGAATCGCGGGAGCGTCGAATGCATGGTTATGCACCAGGTCATAGGAGCGCTCGCCGAGGGCTTCGAAGACTCGCGCGTAGGCGGCCACGAACGGCGCCGGATCGGTCGGGGGAGACGTACCCGCGCGGTAGAGGAACTCGTGCAAGGTGGATGCGTCGACCCCCACATCGACAACGCGGGCCCCGTCGATCTCCGAACCGGATGCGGCGAAGACGTCGACCTCATGGCCACGCGTGGCCAGGCCGGTGGCGAGGTCGGCAAGAAACGCCTGCGCTCCGCCGCAATGGGGCTCGCGAATCGGCGACACAAGCGACGCGATGAGTGCGAGCCTCAACGTCGGTTCGCCTTGAACGCGAGGTCACGGGGTGGGTTGACGCCGAGCACGCTGTACGGGACGCGCGCCTTGCCGCGAGCACGTACCTCGTCGGCGGCGTGCGGAAAAAAGATCTCCGCCATCTCGATCGCTTCATCCGTGTCCTGAAATTCCATCCACATCCGGCCCGGAAAGCTCACGTGGGTGTATCCGCGAGCGGTGAGCCAGTCGAGGTGGTTGGGCCACACCACAGCGATCACACCGCCTGGCGCACACACCCGCTCCATTTCGGCCAGTCCGGTATTTCCCCCGTGGGCGGCGTCGCGCTCGAGCGCTGAGCAGGTCACCACCAGATCGGCCGAGGCGTCAGGCACCGGCAGCGCGTCGAAGAAGCCATCTATGATGTCGATCTTTCCCGATGGCTCCGTGGACAAGGCTGTGCGTAGACGTTCGCGCATCGGCCGCGCGGGTTCCACCGCCACGGTGTGCGCGCAACGCGTCAGCAGATGGGTGGTGAGACGTCCTGTGCCGGCGCCAACCTCCACCACTCGATCGACGTGCGGGAGCCACTCGAGCACCGCGGGATGAATGCGCTCGGCTGCCACCAGCCGGTCGTACAGTTCGGGTTCGAGCCGGTAGAGCAGTTCGAACGAGAGCGATCGGTCGATGGGCACGTCCGGGATTCCGCCCGGCAGGAACCGGGCTCGCTCCGCGAACGAGAAGACGCGCACATCCTCGGCGTTGTAGCGTTGGGTCAACTCGGTGGCACGCCGCAGGGTCTCCATCGCTGTCAGTCGCCGCGGGTGCACTCAGCCCAGTTCTTCTCCGTCTCCCACACCCGGACGGTGTGCAGGGTGCCGTGCGTGATGCGTGGCCGCAGCCGTTCGAAGAACACCACGGCGAGGTTCTCCGCGGTGGGAATCCGCCCCTCGAGCCAGGCCACGTCGGTGTTGAGGTTGTGGTGGTCGACGTGCTGAATGATCTCGGCCTTGATGACATCAGCGAGCTGCTTGAGGTCGACGACGTAGCCCGATGCGTCGTCCATATCGCCGGCGACGATCACTTCGAGCTGGTAGCGATGGCCGTGCAGATTGACGCACTTGCCATAGAGGGCGCGGTTCTCCTCCACTGAAAGCCGGGGGTCGCAGAGTTGGTGCGCCGCGTCGAAGGGCTCACGCCGGCAGACACGCAGGACGGCAGGTGCGGGGTTCATCGGGTCGTCAAGCGTCGCACGTCGGCCGCTTCAGGCACCCAGGGCGCTCAGGTCGGTCCTCTCGTCTGCCAACGTGGCTGCGGAGACCTCGAGCCGCCTGCCGACGAGGGCCTTGGCGGCGTAGAGCTCGCCGTCCTCGTCCAGTTCCGGGTCGCCGCCGCGGTTCAGACCCATCACCGCCAGCACCCGGCCCTCGCCGAGATAGAAGCCGAGGAACCGGCGCTGCTCGAGGCTCCCGCGAACCACGAACTGGTCCCAGCGTGGTGCGTACCCAACGTATTCAAGCGCATGCTCGTATTGGTCCGACCAGAACGAATGCAGGTCCGCGTAGGGTTCCGC
This sequence comes from Candidatus Dormiibacterota bacterium, assembly GCA_049283735.1. Classification (GTDB taxonomy): domain Bacteria; phylum Chloroflexota; class Dormibacteria; order Aeolococcales; family Aeolococcaceae; genus Palsa-851. The sequence continues at coordinate 2,530 of JBAPWO010000034.1, read as the reverse complement.
GCTCCCAAGCATGGAGCGCGCCGCGGCCCGCCCCTGGCGCTCGGCGTTGTTGAAGTGCTCAACACGCAGGCGACCGAATAGTGGATGCAGGTGGTTTGCCACGTCACCGGCCGCGTACACGTCAGCAGCGTCGGTTCGGCATCGCTCATCGACGATGACCCCGTTATCGATGGGGATACCGCTCTTGCGGGCGAGCTCCACGGAGGGTTCGATGCCCGTCCCCGTCACTGCGAAATCGCATGCTAATGTCGCACCCCGACTGGTCACCACGTGTTCCACGTGCGCGTCTCCGGTGAACGCGACGACACGATCATCGAGGAGCAGTTCCACGCCCTTCTCTTGATGGATGGCGGCCATCACCGAGCCAACCTGGTCGCCGAGCACACCAGCCAAGGGGCCGACGCCCCCAAGCACCGCGGTCACGCTGACGCCCAGCTGGCGAAGGGATGCGGCGACCTCGCTGCCAATGAAGCCCATCCCGACCACGACCACGTGGCTGCCGGGCACCGCCGCCTCCTTGATAGCAATGCAGTCGGCCAGCGTGCGCAGTCCGAGCACCCCGGGGAGGGTAGCGCCGGGGACGGACAAGCCCCGATTACGACCGCCGGTCGCCAGCAACAGCCGGTCGAACGCGATGCGCTGACCCGAAGCCTCGAGCACGATTTCGCGCGCTTGCACATCAATCGACTCGACGCGTGCGTGCAAGCGCTCGACATTGCTCTGCTCGTACCAGTCGGGCGGCTTCACCAACCACGCGGTCCAGTCCTCCTCGCCGCGGAGGTACGTCTTCGAGAGTGGCGGTCGTCCGAACGGAGCCGCAGCCTCGTCGCCGACCAGCAGCACGCGCTCCTGATAACCCTCCTCGCGCAGTGTCGCGGCCGCGTTGCCGCCACACATCCCAGCTCCGATGATGATGGTCCCGGCGCTCGTCATGTCCGTTCAGGCCGCTGCCATGCGGTCGAGCTGGGCGGTGATGTCAGTGGTCACGCCCGCAATCTAACTCCTCGACACCCCCGGACCAGCCTCGAGTCGGATCGGAGCCGACTACGCTGCTCCCTGGATACTGGTCTTGGATCGCCCCGCTCGACGGTTGTCCGGCCGGTGGGTGCTCAACTGATAGCGGTCGCCGCCGGCGCGTTTTGCCTCGTACATGGCGACATCGGCCGCGCGGACCAACTCCGCGAGGGCGATCCCGTTGCGGGGCAGGACGGCGATGCCTGTGGATGCGGTGAGGGTGGTTCGTGGGAGGCAGCTTCGCGGCAGCGAAAGGGCGGCGAGCCGATCGCGAAACTCGACCGCGACCCGTTCGGCGCCAGAGGCATCGGCGTCGCGAAGGAGGAGTAGGAATTCCTCACCGCCGAGTCGCACTGCCGCATCGCCGGCCCGGATGAGGCCGCGGAGTGCAGCGCCGACCCGGCGCAGTACGAGATCGCCGGCGCTGTGACCGCCGCTGTCGTTGATCTGCTTGAACCTGTCGAGATCGAGCAGCAGGAACGCCAGCGATTGGCCACTGCGCACGCTCTGCGCCAGCTCGCGTTCGCCGACCTCGCGAAGCCAGCGGCTGTTGAGCAGACCGGTCAAGGGGTCGGTGATCGCGCGCTCGCTGAGTTCTCGGTAGAGCTCGGCATTGCGCCAGGCTGCTGCCGCGGTGTGTCCGAACAGCGCTGCGGCTTCGAGATCCTTTCGGGTGAAGCGGTCGATTCCGAGCCGGCTGCAGTCCAGGACGCCGAGTCGCCGATCCCCGGCGATGAGCGGGATGATGAGGTAGGACTCGGGTGCGCCAACGGGAGTGCCTGGAATCGTGATCGTCGCGGGGTGTGCGCTGACATCTCTGATGTTCTGCGGATCGCCGAGCTTGAGCGCCCAACCGTTCACGCCCAGGTCCATCGAGTATCCATAGGCCATTCGCGCCTCGGCCTCCTTCCCGGTGGCGTAGACGGGGGCGAACCGATTCCGGGTCTCGTCGGCCGCGTAGATGTAGACGGCATCCACCGGCACCACCGTCTGGAGCTGCTCCGCGATGACCTTGAGAATCCCGGCCGGGTCGTACTCGGATTGCAGCGCAGTGGCCGCATTGATGAGCGCTCTCGGTAGCGACGCGCGTGCTCGCCTGGTTGTGCGCACCGTGAGCTCACCGCCATCGTGGTCGGGCGCGACCTCGACAGCCGTCGTGTGAAACGGGGCCGTGCGCTGTTCTCTGAACCAACCGTCCGTCACCGCCACGACGCCACCGGCGCCGGCCGGCGGATCGGTCATCACCGGCCGGCCGAGGAGCCAACCTTGCCCAAATTGCACGCCCAGGCTGAGCAGCGTCTGCAGTTCTTCCTCGGTCTCGATGCCCTCAGCGATGACGCGGGCGTTGATGTGAGCTCCGAACGAGAGCAGGGACACCACCAGGGCGCGGCGGGCGGCGCTGACGTCGACACCATGGATGAGGAGCCGATCGATCTTGACGAACTCTGGCTCGACCTCCGCGATGACCAGCATGCTCGCGTGACCGGCACCAGCGTCATCGATGGCAATCCGGAAT
>JBAPWO010000033.1:0-18292 GCA_049283735.1 Candidatus Dormiibacterota bacterium | reverse complement strand
GCGACCGCGTGGTCCGAGTGTTACCGCGACGGCGTCGGCGACGATCGCCGCGCCGCGTGCGAGCGCGGCGCGCGCGGGCGCCTCGAAGCGAAGCTGCTTTGCTGCCATCGCTACTTACTTCTTGCCGTTCTTCTCGACGACGGCCAGGATGTCTTTCTCGCCGAGGATCAGGTACTCGACATCGTCGATCTTGACCTCGCTGCCGGCGTACTTCGCGTACATGACGCGGTCGCCAACCTTCACGTCGAGGGGGACACGAACACCGGTCTGCTCGTTGTAACGGCCGTTGCCGGCTGCCTCGATGATGCCTTCCTGAGGCTTCTCCTTGGCAGTGTCGGGCAGCAGGATTCCGCTCTTGGTCATCTCATCACGCTCGACCGGTTTGACGACGACGCGATCGGCGAGGGGGCGCAGCTTGAGGGACATGGGACCTCCTGGGTTCTTAGCACTCTGGGTGGGTGACTGCTAACACTCTACCTAACCGAGTGCCAGCCATGCAAGCCCGGCGCCCCGAAATCGGGGATTTGTCAGACCGCGGCCGCAGGCGCGGACGGTGGGCTCGAGACGCGCCGCCGCGCCGGGCGCAGGAAGAGCGTCAGCCCCACCCCGAGGAACCCCAACCACAGGAGGGCCTGGAGCACCGTCGGTGCGGCGCTGTAGCCAACCAGACCGTGCAGCACATCGCCGATTCCGGAATCGTCCGGGAGCATGCCGCTCGCGTTCCACAGCGTCATGGATCGACCCGGGAGCACGTGGAGGTCCTGCAGGTTCTGCACAGCGTCGGCGAGCAGGCCGGCGGCGACGACCATGAGCAGGCTGCCCACGATCGCGAAAAAGCGTTTGAGATTGAGGCGCGTGCCCACGCGATACATGGCGAAGCTCGCCCCCACCGCGACGCTCAGACCAATGACCGCTCCGATCACCAGCTGCAGCGGCGAGCTCTGGTAGGCGATGGCGAGCAGAAAGATCACCGTCTCGATGGCCTCGCGACCCACGGTGACGAAGGCGATCACCCCGAGCGCGAGGCCGGACCCGCCGCTCACCGCCCCGGACACCCGCGCACGCAGCTCACGTCCCATGTTGCGGCTGTGACGGCGCATCCAGAAGGTCATATAGGTGAGTACGCCGACAGCGACGATGAAGACGCCCGTCTCGAACCACCGCTGCGGCGTCGAATTGATAAAGGGGGTCGAGCTGCGGAAGGCGTCGCGGCTGACGACCCAGATCGCGATCCCCACCGCGGTGGCGAGCGCAACCGCCGCACCCGCGCCGAGGAACACAAAGCGGAACAGGTCGCGGCGGCCGGCTGATCCGAGGTAAGTCAGCAGGATCGAGCAGATCAGGGTGCCCTCGAGCCCCTCTCTCGCAAAGATCAGCAGGCTTCCGACCACGGACTCGCCCTTTTTGGACAGATGGATGGCGCCGCGCGGCGCGTTAGCTTAGCCTAACCTAACAGTCCGCGGGTGCCTCGACCCAGATCGCCCGGGCGGTGGCCGAGTCGACGGCCACGCGCACATCGGCGGCGGTGAGCTCCCAGCCGCCGGATGAGTGGGAGACGATGCCGACTTCGATCCCCGGAACGATCCCCCGCTCGTCGAGGAGGTGGAGCAGCTGCGGCGCCTCGTGCTCGGCGACTTCCGAGATCCGCGCGACCCGGGCTCGATCGCCGTCCTCGAGCTCCACGAGCCGCACCAGGCGTCCGCCCTCGGGGGGCGTCCGTCCCGGGATGACATTCCCGTGCGGACAGGTGGTCGGCCTGCCGAGCGACTCGTCGATACGGTCGAGCACCGTCGCCGACATGCCGTGGGTGAGTGACTGCGCCTCGAGGTCGGCGGCGGCCCAGTCGAACCCGAGGACGTCGGTGAGCCACCGCTCCACGATGCGATGGCGACGCACGATCGTCGCGGCGGCCGTGGCACCGCCATCGGTGAGCTCGACCGACCGATCTCCCGCGATCCGGATCAGCCCATCGCGCGCCAGACGCTGGAGCGAGACGGTGACCGTCGGCGCGCTGACGCCGAGCCACTCGGCGAGCCGGCCGGGGCGCGGTACCTCGCCCTCGTGCTCGATGTAATAGATCGCCTCGAGATAGCGCTCGGTGGTCTCCGAGCGCTGCAGGATCGGGTCGCCGCCGGCGCTCATGCGGATGGAATCTACGCGCACTCCGCCAGCGACGGATCCACGTCGAACCCCGGCGCATCCGGACCGTGGAGCCGGAGCCGCTGCCACCCGGCTGCCGCGATCATCGCGGCGTTGTCGGTGCAGAGGTCGAAGGGCGGCACCACGACGCGCAGCCCGCTGAATCGAGCTCCGACCGCGTCGCGCAGCGCCTGGTTGGCCGCCACGCCGCCGACCACGGCCACGGTGCTCGCCCGGGTGCGGTCCGCCGCGGCCGCCAGGCCCGACACCAGCTGATCCACGGCGGCCGACTGAAAGCTCGCCGCGAGGTCGGCAACCACCTGGGGGTCGGCGGGGGCACCCGCAGCGGTGAGCGATCCGGATCCGAGGTCACGCACCATGTAGCGGACGGCGGTCTTGAGGCCGCTGAACGAGAATGCCCCGTCGAGCCGGGTGCGGGGCAGCGGAAACCGGCTCGCATCGCCCGAGCGAGCGACCCGCTGGATCGCGGGGCCGCCCGGATACTCGAGGCCGAGGAGGCGGGCGACCTTGTCGAAGGCCTCGCCGGCGGCGTCATCGCGGGTCGCGGCAAGCCGCTCGGCGATGCCGTGCTCACGGAGCACGACGCACTCGGTGTGGCCGCCACTGACCAGCAACGCGAGATATGGAGGCTCGAGCTCGGGGTCGGCGAGCCACGCGCTGTACACGTGCCCGGCGAGATGCGAGACCCCGACGATCGGCACGCCGCGGCCGATGGCGGCGCTCGACGCATACATGGTGCCGACCATCAGGCATCCGGCCAGTCCCGGACCGCGGGTGACCGCGATGGCGTCGACGGCATCCCAGCCGCCGGGTATGGGCGCGAGTGCGGCGTCGACGACGGTCGCGAGCCCCTCGAGATGGGCCCGCGCGGCGAGCTCCGGAACGACGCCGCCGTGGACGGCATGCAGGGCAATCTGCGACGACACCACCGAGGAACGCACCTCGCGTCCGTCAGCCAGCACCGCCGCCGCGGTCTCGTCGCAGGAGGTCTCGATCGCGAGGAGGTTCAGGCGGACGGGTACTCCATCGACGGCCCGCCCCCGACCCCGGCCACGTCGAGGCCGCTGAGGATCGCGTTGAATCCCCGCTTGAACGCCGGGGCGTGGATGCTGTCGCTCCACATGATCACGGCGTCCTCGCCGTTGTCGGTGTAGTACCCGCGCCGGCGGCCGATCGCCTTGAACCCGAATCGTTCATAGAGGCGGATGGCGTGGTCGTTGGTATCGCGCACCTCGAGCGTGATCCAGCGCGCCCCGAGCGCGTAGGCGCGCTGCACGAGGGCCGCGAAGAGCACGGTGCCGTAGCCCTTCGAGTGATCACCGGCGCGGACGCCGATGGTGGTGACGTGGGCCTCGAGCGCGACCCGCCAGAGCCCCGCGTATCCCACGATGCCACCGTCCTGGCGGAGCACGATGTACGACGCCTGGCGGTTCTGGGACAGCTCGCTCGCGTACGCATTCTTCGGCCATGGCGACGCGAAGACCTGACGCTCGATTGCCTGCACGGCGGCGATGTCCTCGTAGCGCATCGGCTCGACGGAGAGACGAGGGACGACCTGCATGAACACCCTGAAAGTCAATGGTGGAGTCGGTATCTGCATCATAACCGCGCCAAACTGGGACGGCAGTCGCGATAGCGACACCTTTAGGCGACATAGCGGGCGGTGAGGCCGGCGCGCTCGAGTGCCGGTCGGGAGAGCGCGAGCGGAACCGCGCGGGCCAGTGACCGAGCCGGGTCGAGGAGGATGACGCCGGGGATCGCGATTCCGTCGGTGCTCAGGACCCGTGCGCCGCCTGCGTCGAAGCAGGCCTGACGGATGCGCGACGGTTTGGCGGCATCGCCCACACGGGCCACGTAGAGCGCGCCCCGCCCCGCGTCGCTGACCACCCAGTCACCAGGCGCCGCATCCGGATCGCCGCTCGCCACCACCTCGAGCGAGCCGATGCCGTGCAGCGGCAGCCGGCGCACATGGGCGACGCCGAGCGCGGCCGCCATCCCGGCGCGGACGCCGGTGTACGTCCCCGGCCCGGTGACCACCACGACGGCGCGGTCGACCGTCGCCAGCATCCGCACGAGCGCCGGAGGCAGCGAGACGGCGACCGGCCGGTCGCGGATCACCTCCGAGTCGAGCAGGTCGCCGTCCGCCGTCGCGAGCACGCAGACGACCCGCGACCGCGACGACGTGTCGATAGCGAGCACCCTCACGTCCGGCCTCCTTCGTTCCACGCGTCGCTGATCCGCCGGGGCGCGCGCGGCGACAGGGTGATCAGACGCGAGCCGTCGTCGTCGATGTCGATGCTGATGCCGGCGAGCGCGCGCTGATCGCGTGCCGCATGATCACCCCACTCGACGACGACGACACCGCCGGACGCGAGCATCTCGTCGATGTCGAGCAGCCGGATGTCGGCGCTCGGGCCGAGGCGGTACAGGTCGAGGTGGTGCAGGACCTTCGCCCCGGCGCGGTACACGTGGTGCAGGACGAAGGTCGGGGATCGCACCAGGGCCGGGTCGATGCCCATGCCCGTCGCGATGCCACGCACCAGCACGGTCTTCCCTGCGCCCAATTCGCCACTCAGGAGAATGAGGTCGCCGGGCTCGACCCGGGTGCCGATCCGCTCGCCGAGAGCCAGCGTCGCCGTCTCGGTCGAGCAGCGTGCGCCTGCCCCGACATCGCTCACGCGAAGTGCCGCGAGCTCGTGCGCGGACGGGGCATCAGCGCTCCTCCTTCCCGATCGAGGACGACGACACCGGCGCCCTCGCCGAGGCCTCCGACCACTGCGAGCGGGGCCAGCGCGTCGGGCCAGGATTCGAGCAGAGCGCCGACCGCCGCGCGCGGCAGGGTCGCGACCAGCTCGAAATCCTCCCCGCCGCCGAGCGCGAGGTCCGGCCATGAGGCGCCGAAGTCCGTCACCAGTGCGGCTTCGACGGGGACCCGATCGAGCCAGATCTCTGCGCCGCAGCCGGACATATCGGTGATCCGCTCCAGCTCGACGAGCAGCCCGTCGCTGATGTCACCGCCGCAGCGCACCCCCGCCTCGATCAGCTGGAGGCCCTCGGCAATCCGGGCCACCGGTGAGAGCTGGGCGTCGACCCAGGCTCGCTCCCGCTCGGACAGCTCGGCGCCGCCGTCGAGGAGGAGTCGCAGTCCGGCGGCCGCTCGGCCCAGCGTTCCCGTGACCACGATCACGTCGCCGGGACTGCCGCCATCGCGGCGCAACGCCGCGCCGGCCGCAAGCGTCCCCCCGACCGAGACGTCGATCACCAGTGGCCCGTCGATTGCGCTGACGTCGCCTCCGGCGACGGCGCATCCCGAGGCGACCGCAGCGGCGCAGAGCCCCCGCTGGATGTCAAGGACGTCCTCGAGACGAGTGCTCGCCGGGGCACACAGCGTCGCCGCGCACCACACCGGTCGGGCGCCCATCCCGGCCAGGTCAGAGAGCGCGACGGCAAGCGCCCGAGCGCCGAGCCCGCGCGGGCTGATCCAGGATCGGTGGAAATCGACGCCCTCGACAAGGGCATCCTGGCTGATCGCAAGGTCGCGCCCGGGCTCGGGAGTGAAGACGGCGGCGTCGTCACCGGCGCCGATGACCAGGGGCGGCGACGACGCTCGCGCAATCCCGGTGAGCGCCTTCAAAAGCGCCCGCTCGCCCACGTCGGCGAGCGTCGGCCCCTCCTCGTCGAAGGCTCGGTCGGCCTGCTGATGTCGCTCCAACGTCACACGACCGCAATATACGTGCCCCACACGCGCGGTACTGTGGCGCCCGGTGTCCGGCTTGCACTTGGACCATCAAGCTCGCTATGGTGCCGCGGGGACCAACCGGGCGATGCCCCTTCGGGCACCGGCGGCAGATGACACGGAGGATGTCTATTTTGACGTGGAGCCGGAAGGTGGCCCTGACCGTCGCAGGTGTCATCACCCTTCTGGCCACCGGTATCGGAGCCATCCCGAACAGTCAGGCAAACGGTGCGTCGGCGCCGAGTTCCGCGATCGCAGCGCTGCAACACCGGCGCGCGCAACTCATCGCAGAGCTCGCCGCGTTGCAACCCAGCATCACCGCCGCGGGTGGATCCGTCGGTTCGGCGGAGGCGATGTTCAACGCCCAGCAGACCAAGGTGTTGAACCAGCGCAACCAGCTCGCCCAGTTGAACGCAAAACTGCTGGCACTGAGCAGTCAGTTGAACAGCAACAACGCGACCGCTGCTCAGGACAAGGCACAACTGGCCGGGATCACGCGCGCGACCTACGAGACCAGCGGCGGCAACCAGGTGCTGGCGGCGGTGCTGAGCGCGCAGTCGTTCAACCAGGCGATCGACGAGTTGAAGGCTGCGAACCAGGTGTCGCAACAGGTTCTCAACCTCGTCGAGCGTCTCGCCGCCTCCAACCACGCCATCGTCGCTGAGCAGACGTCGATCCGTTCCGACGCCGCCTCAGCGCAGACTCTCGAAGGCCAACTCGCCGCCCAGAGCGACCGCCTGCTGACCATCCTCGAAGACCGGAACGCCCTGTTCGCGGGACTCAACGGACCGGCGCGCGCGATTGCGGCACAGATCGCCAGCATCGACAACCAGATTGCATTTCTCGAGGCCGGACCGCACGTCGGATCGGGGACATGCGGCAATCACTTCGCGTACGGGTTCTGCACGTACTACGTCGCGACGCGGCGATGCGTCCCGTGGCTCGGCAATGCCGGGAGCTGGTACATGGCAGCGGCACAGATGGGATTCAAGGAAGGCCGGCTGCCGGTCGCGGGCGCGATCGTGGTGTTCCGGCCGGGCGTCGACGGCGTGAGCCCCGAGGGGCACGTCGCGTACGTCGAGGCGGTGGGACCGGCCGCGGGGATCCCGGCGGGCGCCTTCAAGCTCTCCGAGATGAACTTCGCCGGATGGAACCGGGTCGACTACCGGGTGATCAGCGACGCGAGCGCGGACATCGAAGGGTTCATCTACGGGCAGTAGCCGCCTCGAGCGCCGCTCTGAGGAGCTCCTGGGCGGCGGGCAGGGTGTCGATCACGTCTGAAGCGAGCGCTCCCGCGCGTCCCCGGCGAGCCTGGACCATCAGACCGGCCTGAGCATGGATGGTGACGCCGGCCACCGCGGCGTCGCGTGGTCCGAGCCCCTGGGCGAGCATGGAGCCGATGACTCCGGCGAGCACATCGCCGGTCCCGCCGGTCGCCAGGGCCACGACGCGGTGGCGATCGACATGGGTGGTGAAGCCTGGTGCCGCCACCACCGTCTCGGCGCCTTTGAGAACCACCACGACCCCATGCTCCCGCGCGTAGCGATCGGCGGTGCCGAGCCGGTCCGCCTGCACCGCGTCGGTGGCCATGCCCGCGAGCCTGCCCATCTCCGCCGGATGCGGGGTCACGATGTTGGTCTGCCCGCTCGATCTCCAGTCGAATCCCGAGGCCGCGATGATGTTCAGGGCGTCGGCGTCGACCACGGCGGGGCACGGCAGCCCGACCAGGATGTCGAGGAGTGCTCGGACCGTGTCCGGCGCCCGCCCCAGCCCGGGTCCGACCACCAGCGCATCCGCGCCCCGGAGCCGCTCGCGCACAGTGGGAACAGCGTCGGGGTGGAGCGTGCCGGTGCCGGCGTCCAGGAGCGGTGTGGGCATCACCTCGAGGCAGCCGGCGGCGACGATCGCGTGGATCGCCTCGGGGATGCAGACTTCGACCAGCCCGGCGCCACCCCGAGCGGCGCCCATCGCGGCCAGCCGTGGCGCGCCGGTAAAAGCCTTCGAGCCGGCGATCACGAGCACGCGACCGAAGGTGCCCTTGTGTCCGTCCTCGGGACGATCGGCGAGCACGAGCCCATCGGGCGGGGCCGGTAGCGCTCGGTGGCGCAGGCCGCGGTCGACCGCTACAGCGATGGCGAGCCCGCCATCGTGAGTCAGCGACAGCGCGATATCGGTCGGCTCGCCGCGAACGTGCACCTGGGGAGCTCCACCACGGCGGCGGACCACCTCGATGTCCTTGTACGCCGGCATGCGTTCGCCGAGCGAACCATAGAGTTTCTTGACCGCCTCCTTGGCGGCCCACCTGCTCGCCCATCGCTCGGGCTTGGCGGCGGCGTACCGCTGCTCACTGTCGGTGTAGATGCGCTGGGCAAAGCGCGGGTGGCGGGCCAGCGCGGCTGCGATGCGATCCACGACGGTCACATCGACCCCGACAACCATCGTCATGGGACGACTATTCCACAGTCACCGATTTCGCGAGGTTGCGCGGCTGGTCGACGTCACATCCCCGCTGCACGGCGACGTGATACGCGAAGAGCTGCAGCGGGATGACGTTGATCATCGGCGAGAAAACCTCGGAGCAGGCGGGCACCGGCACCGTGGTCGCGAACCCGGCGTCGAAGGGATCCTCCCCCTCGGTGACGAGCGCGATCACCGGCGCATCACGCGAATGCACCTCCTGCACGTTGCTCACCATCTTCGGCAGGGTGGCGGAGCGAGTGGCGATGGCGATCACCGGGACGTCGGGCTCGAGCAGCGCGATCGGACCGTGCTTCAGCTCACCCGCCGCGTATCCCTCCGCATGCACGTAGGAGATCTCCTTGAGCTTGAGCGCGCCCTCCATCGCGATCGGGAAGTTGATGCCCCTGCCGATGTACAGCGCGCTGTGCGTGTGCGCGAACCGCTGGCCCAGCTCGACGAGCATCGGTTCGAGCTCCAGCGTCCGTGCCAGGAGGGGGGGCAGGCTCTGCAGCTCCGCGACGAGCCGCTGATGCTCGCTGGCATCGAGCGTTCCGCGCGCATCGCCGAGACGAAGTGCGAGCAGCAGACCGCACACCATCTGAGTCATGAATGTCTTGGTGCCGGCGACGGAGATCTCCGGTCCGGCCTGCATGTAGAGCGCGCCGTCGGCCTCGAGTGGCAATGCACTCCCAACAACATTCGTGATTGCAATGACCTTGGCGCCGGCCTGATGCGCCTGCCGCACTGCCGCAAGCGTGTCGGCAGTCTCACCCGACTGCGACACCGCGATCACCAGTGAATGCGCATCAACGAGCGCTTCGCCATAGCGGAACTCGCTCGCCGCCTCGACCTTGCAGCGAATCTTTGCCAGATGCTCGATTGCGTACCCCGCGACCATGGCCGCATACCAGGCCGATCCGCACGCAACCAGGACCACCTCATGCACATCCGCGAGCTGGTCGTCATCCATGCCCAACTCGGGCAGCACGACCATCCCCATGTCATCGATGCGGCCGCGAAGCGCGTTGCGCACCGCCTCGGGCTGTTCGTGAATCTCCTTGAGGAGAAAGTGCGGAAAGCCGTTCTTCTGCGCCTGCTCCGCCTCCCAGTCGACGGTGACGATGCGCGCTTCGACGGCGGTGCCGTCGAGCTGTTGCACGCTGACCCCCTCCGGCGTTGCGGTGACGATCTCACCTTCGCCGAGCAGCGCGATCCGCTTGGTATACGGGATCAAGGCGGTGATGTCGCTGCTCACGAAGACCTCGCCGCGTCCGAGTCCGACCACGAGCGGGGCGTTCATCCGAGCGCCGACAACCCGGTCGGGCTGGTCGGCGGAGATGACCACCAATGCGCACGCTCCCTGCATGCGATTGAGGGCACTGCGAACCGCGCTCGCGAGATCGCCGTGGAACGCGTCTTCGATGAGGTGGGGAACGACCTCGGTGTCGGTCTCGCTGAGAAACTCGTGCCCGCGCGACATCAACTCAGCGCGGAGCTCGCGATAGTTTTCGACGATGCCGTTGTGAATGACGTGAATGCGCCCGGTGCAGTCCTGGTGCGGATGCGCGTTCTCGAGCGACGGACGGCCGTGGGTCGCCCAGCGCGTGTGCCCGATGCCGACCGTGCCGGACGGCGTTCCCTCGGCTTCGACCTGGCGGGCGAGGTCAGCGACCTTGTTGGTGTTCTTGACCGTCGCGACGTCCCCGGCGGCATCGATGATCGCGATCCCGGCCGAGTCGTAGCCTCGATACTCGAGACGGCGAAGGCTGTCGAGCAGCACGGGCGCCGCGGGGCGGGGGCCGGTGTAGCCGATGATGCCGCACATGGGACCTCTCTGGAACGGACCGCGCGGGAAGGGGTTACGTGGGTGACGGGGACGGCGACGGGGTGGGTGTGGGCGGCGGCGGCGGCGCGACGGTGCCCATCTCGATCGTCACCGTGGCCTTGCTCTGTGACAGGGTCACGCCCGCCGGCGCGGTAATCGTGACCGAGACCGTGTAGAGGCCGAAGATGCCGTTCAGCTGGATCGGTGCGGTCGAGACCGAGGCGAGCGTGTTGAGCAGATCCTGCGACCCGGTCGCGATGACGGTGATCGGGCTGACAAGGATCCCGGTCAGGTAGTGACCGGGGGACGGGTTCCCCTCGGTGCGCGTGAGAACGGCCACGACCTTCGTGGTGATGACCGCCTTGATCGCGATGCTGATGCTGACGTACGAGGCGCTGAGTTCGACGTTGTTCAGTCGAACTTTGTTCGAGTAGACGAGGACGGGCAGCGGTGCCTGGAAATTGGCCTTCTGGCCGCCGAGGTTCACGGTCACGAGCGCCTCGAGCCCGACGAGCTCGTGCGCGGGACCGCGGACCACCACCGTCGAGGGGGTCGCCTGTGGGCTGCCGCTCACGAAGCCCACCGGGGTCGGGTTGGTGACCTGAATCGTGACCGAAACAGACTTTGACGCGTACGAATCCAGGTCGACCTGCACCGACGTCGGGGGGTTGATCAGCTCGATGCTCGGATCGCTGTTCACAATCGAGATGGGGATCGAATAGGTGCCGGCGCGGTTCGCCGCCGACCAGTCGACATTGACTGTGAGCACGGCGGGATTGAGCGCGTCCAGCGTGTTCTGATCGCCACCGACCCGGACCTGCACAGGGTCCACCGGGTGCACGAGCACGTAGGCGGGCGGGATGTTCGCCGTGCTCTGGGGGACCGTCAGGGACACGACCTTGGTCTCGGGCGGATTACCCGCGTAGACGACGCCAACCCAGGTGAAGAACGCGATGATGCAGCACCCCACCTTGAGCTTCCAGTTGCGCCGGATGAAGCCCGGGACGCTCACGGGTGCGAGCGACGCCCCAGGGTGCGCAGGGTTCCGACTCTCGCCAGCGGGCGGAGCATCGCCGCGCGTCCGGATCCACCCTCCTTGGCGAGCAGGGTGACCAGCATCTCGTGGAGCTTGGCCTGGTCGAGACCGCGATAGAGCTTGCCGTCGTGGGCGATGCTGATCAGGCCGGTCTCCTCGCTCACGATGAGTACCACGGCGTCGCTCTGCATGGTGAGGCCGAGGGCAGCACGATGCCTCGTGCCCATGCGTCCGACGCCGGGAAGCGTCTCGGCGAGGGGGAGGACACAGCCGGCGGCGATGATCCGGCTGTCCCGGATGATCACCGCGCCGTCGTGGAGCGGCGAACCGACAACGAAGATGGTGGCAAGCATCTCCCCGGTCACATCGCCGTTCACATGGACGCCGGTTGCCGCGAGGTTCTCGAGACCGGTCTCACGTTCGAACACGATCAGGGCGCCGACCTTGCGCTCGGCGAGCGATCCGGCGGCGCGCAGCACCTCGTCCACGGTGCGCGCGTACGCCAGCTCCGGCTGGCGTCCGAGCACCGCACGGACGGTGCCGAGCCGGCCCACCTGGTCGAGCGCGCGGCGCAGCTCGGGTTGGAACAGGACGATCGCGGCGATCACGATCGCCTGGGTTCCGTTGTTGAAGATGAATTCGAGCAGGCGAAGGTGCAGCAGCTGGGCTGCCCAGCCGACCACGAAGATGACGCCGAGGCCGAGCAGCAGCTGCACCGCCTGGGTGCCCCTGATCAACTTCAGGAGCTGGTAGAGGAGGAAGGCGACCACGATGACGTCGAGCCCGTCGCGCCAGCTCAGGCTCTGCAGAAAGAAGTGCGCGTTGCGCAGCAGGTCGCTCACGCCGCGACCTCGAGGCCGTTGCCCGCGTAGATGAGGGCGAGAAGGGCCTGCTGGACCCAGAGGCGGTTCTCCGCCTGGTCGAACACGACCGAGTGAGGCCCGTCGATCACCGCGTCGGTGATCTCCTCACCGCGGTGCGCCGGGAGGCAGTGCATCACCCGGACCCCTGGCGGCGCGAGCGCCACGAGGCTGTCATTCACCTGCAGAAAGGCGAAGTCCTCGCGCCTGCGCTGCTGCTCGGTCTCCTGGCCCATGCTCGTCCAAACGTCGGTGTAGATGATTTCGGTATCGCGCAGGGCAGGTGCCGCTTCGTGGGTGATCTCGAAGCCGGTCCCCGGCGCGCGCATGCCGGCGGCCCTCTCGACGACGGCGGTTGGCGGCTCATAGCCGCGCGGGCAGATCACCCGGAGGTGCACCCCGAGCAGCGCCGCGGCGTAGATCCATGACGTGCAGACATTGTTCCCGTCACCGATGTACGCGACCGTGGCGCCCGCCAGCCGCCCGGTGGTCGATCGCACCGTCATGCAGTCGGCGAGCACCTGGCACGGGTGCTCGGCGTCGGTCAGCGCGTTGATCACCGGAGCCGCGGCCGCGCCCGCGATGGCGACCAGGTCCCGGTGCGAGACCACCCGCGCGACGATGCCGTCCGCGTAGCGGTCGAGGATCCGGCTGATGTCCGCCGCCGACTCGCGCTCGCCGAGCTGCACCTCGGGGTTGAAGAGCGCAATCGGGTGACCGCCGAGACGGTGGATCGCCACCTCGAAGGACACCCGGGTCCGGTTGCTCGGGCGCTGAAAGATGAGCGCGAGCGATCGGCCCGCGAGCGGGCTGCCGAGATCCCGGCCCGACTTGGCTTCGTCGGCCAGGTCGAGGACCGCGATGATCTCGTCGGCGGTGAGGTCCGCGATGCTGAGAAGGTCGCGGCCGGCGAGAGAAGGGCTCATCCGCCCATATGGTTGCACCGCGACGTCAATCGCGCGCCTCACGCGCAATCCCGCGCGCGAAGCGTCACACGCTATACCGTGCGCGGGTGGATATCGCGGTGGTGGTGAACGGCGGAATGGCCGAAACACTGCAGTCGACACCGCTCTTGCGCACCCTGCGCGCCGGCTACCCCACCGCCCGGATCGTGCTGGTCTGCCCGTCGACGGCCGTGGACCTCGCCGACGGCATTCCGCCGGTTGACCTGGTCGTGCCGCTGACCGGGCTCCGGGGCAGGGGCACCGGCGCTCTGCGACTGTGGGCGACGCTGCGGGGCATGCGTCTCGACTCCGTGTTCCTGTGCACGTCGGGCGTCGCCGCGCCGACGGCGGCGTACTTCGCTGGGATCCCGCAGCGCAGCGGGGTCGGCGGCGGCGCCGGTCTCCTACTGACCGGCCGCGTGAAGCCGCGCCGGGCGGAGAACCAGGCCGAGACCTGGCTGCGCCTCGCCGAGGTCGCCGGCGTCCATCAGCAGCTCCACAGTCCGGTGTTCGAGCCGGGTCCCGAGGCTCGGCGCCGAGCCGAGCAGGTGCTGCACGGCACCGGGCTCGGTGACGGACGCCTCCTGGTCGCGATCGCACCAGGTTCCGGTTACGCCGAGAGCTCCGCCGCGGCGGCGGCGGCGACCGTCTGGGACCCTGAACGGTGGGCGCATCTCGCCAACCTGCTCGCCCAGCGTCACGGCGCCGGGATCCTCATCGTCGGCTCGCCGCACGACCGCTACGCCGCGGAACGGACCAAGATCGACCTCCGCGCGGCCGCGACCGACCTGGTCGGCGAGATCGACCTGGCGACCCTCGCCGGAATCGTTGCCCGCTGCGACCTCCTGGTCGGCAGCGACACCCCGCTCCTCCAGCTCGCCGCGGCGATGGGCACCCCCACGGTGGGACTGTTCGGACCCACCGACGGCGCACGTGGCGGCGCCTACGGTCCTGCTCACCGGGTGATCCAGGCGC
Source organism: Candidatus Dormiibacterota bacterium (assembly GCA_049283735.1). Lineage (GTDB taxonomy): Bacteria > Chloroflexota > Dormibacteria > Aeolococcales > Aeolococcaceae > Palsa-851. The sequence continues at coordinate 4,296 of JBAPWO010000033.1, read as the reverse complement.
TCGCACCTCCCCGTTTCGAGGATAGTGTCGCCAACCATGCGAGCATGGACCAGATCCGGGTGGAGGATGTGCTCGCCGGCATCGAGGCGACGCTCTGAGCTCCGGTCCTACCGGATGTACATGAGGGCGCGCTTGAGAACGTCGAGATTGTCGAGCGCGTAGCCGGTCCCCCGGACGGCGCAGAGCTCCGGCTGGGTGTCGCGATGGACGTCGATGCCGGTGGCGGCGGCGAGCGCGCTGTCGAGACCCTCGAGGCGGGCGCCGCCCCCGCAGAGCAGGATGCCCTCGCGCCGGATGTCGCTGAGCAACCGCTCGGGAGTCTCGTCGAGGACGGCGGTGAGCGCCGTCAGGATCGGACGCACGTGGGCTTCCAGGCATGAATTCATCTCGGTCGAGGTGATCGTCAGCCGCTCCTCGCCTCGCTCGCCCCGGCCCATCACCTCGAGCCGGCGCTCCTCATGCGGTCCCACCCGGGCGAGCGAGGCGACCACCTCCTCGACGGTTGCCGCCGCGAGCGTCACCCCGTGTTCGAGGCGGACATGGTCGGCAACGCACCCATGGAGACGCATGCCGCCGTGACCGCTGAGGCAGCGACCGCTCACGGTGCCCTCGAGCGCCAGGGTGGCGATGTCGGTCTTGCCGGCGCCGATATCGACGACGAGATGGCCGTTGGGTCCGCTGAGGCGGACGCCCGCGCCCATCGCGGCGGCGAGCGGAGCATCCAGCAGGTAGGCGGTCCGTGCGCCGGCGACTGCGGCCGCTTCGAGCAGCGAGCGCCGCTGCCCGCCCGGCAGGGACGACATCACCGCGATCACGACGTCCGGCTTGAAGATCCGCTGCCGCCCGGCGGCTCGGATCATCGCGTGGCTCACGAGCCACCGCGCCGAGGCAGCGTCGACGATCTCGCCCCCCGCGACCGGTCTGCGGAGCCGGAACTCCGCATCTCCGGCCGCCGTCTCGATCGCCGCGTCACCGAAGACCGCTGCCTGGGTGCCACCGTCGCGGATCGCCACCGCGGTCGGCTCGGTGGCGATCATGCCCTCGCCCTTGACGATGATCCTCGTCGTCGTCGTACCGAGATCGATGCCGACCTTCTTGCCCAGCACTTCGGATGCCTCAGTCGCCGACCACGCCGGTGAGATCGCGCACCTCGGTACCGGGCTCGTCGGTGGTGAGACGCTCGATGTCGGCGCCCAGACCGGCCAGCTTCATCTCGAGATCGTCGTAGCCGCGTTCGAGATGGAACACGTTGTCGAGCTCGGTGATGCCGTCGGCGCAGAGGCCCGCGATCACCAGCGCGGCGCCACTGCGGATGTCGGGGATGCTCATCCTCGTCCCATGGAGACGCGCGGGCCCGTTGATGACCGCGCTCCGACCGTCGATGGCGATGCGCGCACCCATCTGCTGGAGGAAGGCGACGTGGCGAAAGCGGTTCTCGTACAACGCTTCGCTGATCACGCTCGGCCCGGTCGCCTGGGTCATGAGCGCGCAGAACTGGGGTTGCATGTCGGTGGCAAAACCCGGGTGCGGCCACGTGGTCATGTCGACCCCGCGCAGGCGTGCGCAGCTGACGCGCACATGGTGCGCACCTTCGACGATGTCGCACCCCGCCGAGCGAAGCTTGCTGAACAGCCAGCGCAGATCGCTCGGTCGCATGTGCTCGACGACGACGTCGCCGTAGGTGGCGGCGGCCGCGATCATGTAGGTCCCTGCCTCGATGTAGTCAGCGGTGATGTTGTGCGTGGTGCCGTGCAACAGCCCGCCGCTGCCCTCGATCACGATCAACTCGGTGCCGACGCCGGTGATGTGCGCGCCCATGCCGATGAGGCAGCGAGCGAGGTCGTAGACGTGCGGCTCGCGCGCGGCGTTGCTGATCACGGTGATGCCCTCGGCGAGCACCGCCGCCATCATCAGGTTCTCAGTCCCGGTCACGGTCGGCATGTCGAGCGAGATGCGCGCACCGTGAAGACGACGGGCGCGAGCCACGTACCCGCTCTCGTGCTCCTCGACCTCAGCGCCCATGAGGCGCAGTCCTTCGAGGTGCTGCTCCACCCGGCGCATCCCGATGTCGTCGCCCCCGGGCTTGGCAATGCTCGCCTCACCGGCGCGTGCCACGAGCGCGCCCAGAAGGAGGAACGAGCCACGCATCCTCCTGCTCAGGTTGGGATCGACCTCGGTGGTGCGCAGCGCGGCGGCGTGCAGGCGCCAGGTGTGCGTGTCCGGATGCTCCACTCGCACGCCAACGTGCTCGAGCATCTGCGCCATGGTCGAGATGTCCTCGATGTCGGGGACGTTCCCCAACTCCACCTCCTGGTCGGTGAGCAACGCGGCCGCCATGACCGGCAGGGAGGCGTTCTTGCTCCCCGAGATCGCGACGCTCCCTTCCAGCCGGCGCCCGCCTCGGATGCGAAGGACTTCCATCTCCGCCTACCGTACCCGACGGCCCCGCTGACCGGGTGGATCGCGTGCCGACCGCGTAGATTAGGGAGTGGCATCGAGAGGGATCGCCAACACGCATCGGGAGACACCATGGCAACCGCAACACGACCCGCCACCGACACCGTCGAGCAGCTGCTCGGCGATGAGGCCTCGTCCCTGCTCGAGCACCGGTGCGAGACGGTGCCGAACACGATGCTGCATCTCCCGGGGCCGGATTTCATCGACCGCGTCTGGACCGGGACCGATCGCTCGAACCGGGTTCTGCGCAACCTGAGCAGCATCTACGCCCACGGCCGTCTGGGTGGCACCGGGTACGTCTCGATCCTCCCGGTCGACCAGGGCATCGAGCATTCCGCAGGCGCATCGTTTGCGCCCAACCCCGAGTATTTCGACCCCGGAAAGATCGTCGAGTTGGCCATCGAGGGGGGCTGCAACGCGGTGGCTTCGACCTTCGGCGTGCTCGGCGCCGTGTCGAGGCGGTGGGCACATCGCATCCCGTTCATCGTCAAGCTCAACCACAACGAACTGCTCACCTACCCGAACGGCGCGGACCAGATCCTGTTCGGCACGGTCAAAGAAGCCTGGAATCTGGGCGCTGCCGCGGTCGGCGCCACCATCTACTTCGGCTCGGAGGGGGCTGACCGGCAGATCGTGGAGATCTCGCGGACGTTCCACGAGGCGCACGAGCTCGGCATGGCCACCATCCTCTGGTGCTACCTCCGCAACCCGGCCTTCAAGAAGGACGGTGTCGACTACGCACTCGCAGCTGATCTCACCGGCCAGGCAAACCACCTCGGGGTGACCATCGAGGCCGACATCATCAAGCAAAAGCTGCCGACCACCAACGGCGGATACACGGCGCTGAAATTCGGCAGGACCGCGGATGCCGTCTACACGAAGTTGACGTCTGATCATCCGATCGATCTCTGTCGCTACCAGGTCCTCAACTGCTACGCGGGACGGGTCGGGCTCATCAACTCCGGCGGCGAGTCCAACGGGGCGGCCGACCTGGCTGAAGCCGTGCGTACCGCCGTCATCAACAAGCGGGCGGGCGGAACCGGATTGATCACCGGTCGCAAGGCCTTCCAGCGGCCGATGCGCGACGGCGTGCACCTGCTCACCGCGGTCCAGGACGTCTACCTGAGCCAGAAGGTCACGATCGCCTGAGGCTCACCCGATGGAGATCGAGGACACCCCTCACACCGGTGACGAGCGGTCGACGCTGCTCGGCTTTCTCGAATGGCAGCGCGCCACACTGGAAAGGAAATGCGCCGGCCTCGAGCCGGATCAGCTGCGCATCCGCTCCGTCGAGCCTTCGTCGTTGTCGCTGCTCGGACTCGTGCGCCACATGGCGGACGTCGAGCGGGGCTGGTTCCGGCGCACGCTCGGCGGCGAGGACATCGACTACCGGTACTCCACCGACGACGACGTCGACGGCGAATTCGATAACGTCGACGCGGCCGATGTTGATGAGGCGTTCACGAGCTGGCACGAGGAGTGCGCACGCGCCGACGAGATCATCTCTCGCCGTGCACTCGACGCAACCGGTCGTCAGCGCAAGGGAAACGAAGTCTCGATGCGCTGGATCCTCGTGCACATGATCGATGAGTACTCGCGGCACAACGCCCACGCCGATCTGCTGCGCGAGCGGATCGACGGGGCGACCGGATACAACTGAGCCCGCGCCCGTCTGGACCTGATCGCCTCCCGCTCCCGGCGCAGCACGCCAGGCGATGGCACCTCCATCAACGGTGCCCGCACATGTCGAGGGAAGAGCGACGAGGCGCATGTCGCGTGTCAGCAAAGTCGCCTCCGGCCGCGTTAGTAAGGGGGTGATCGATCAGCCCGCTGGATGAC
>JBAPWO010000032.1:0-2561 GCA_049283735.1 Candidatus Dormiibacterota bacterium | reverse complement strand
GCCGCTTCACCGAACTCACCGGAGTCCTGGTATGCCAGGGCTACGGCATGACCGAGGCTTCGCCGGTCACGCACGTGGGATATCTCGAGCCTGAACTCTACCGCCCAGAATCTATCGGGCAGCCGCTGGCGCAAACCGATTGCCGCGTGGTGACCGCCACGGAGGCGCCCGAAACTGAGGCCGCTCCCGGCCAGGCGGGCGAACTGGTCATGCGCGGCCCGCAATTCATGCTGGGTTACTGGAATAATCCCGAAGCGACCGCAGCCGTGCTTCGCGACGGATGGTACTGGTCCGGCGACATCGTGACCCGCGACGCCGACGATTTTTATTTCGTGGTCGATCGCCGCAAGGAGATGATCAAGTACAAAGGCTTCCCGGTCGCGCCGGCCGAGGTCGAAGCTCTGTTGCTGGAGCATCCCGCGGTCCGCGATTGCGGCGTGGTCGGGCGCGCCGACGCTTGCGCCGGTGAAATCCCGGTAGCGTTTATCGTGCTGCGGGAAGGCTCAGTAGCATCCAGCAAACTTGAAGCAGACCTCTGCGGATTCGTCGCCGAACGTCTTACGCCCTACAAGCAACCGCGCCAGATCCATTTCGTAGACACGCTGCCGAGAACACCCTCAGGCAAAATCCTGCGCCGTGAGCTGCGCAAAATCCTGACCTAAACCTTGATGGAGAACGGGCGTTTCCGCCCGTCAGGAACGACGCCAATCAATAACGGAACTTTTCCTAAATTCCTTCCGTACCTAAAAATGTCAGCGCGTGCAAGCGCCTAGGCGTCGCACAAAGGAGCACACCATGGACGGAAATTTGGTAGGTCTGGCAGCCGTAATCATGATCTTCGGCATACCCATGGCCGCAATGTATACCTTTTATCACGTGCGCAAGCTACGCACCGAAGAGCGCCTGGCTGCGCTTGCCCGTGGGGTGAATGTCCCCATGCAACCCGAACTTTCCGAGGCAGCCCGTTCGCGCCGCTCCGGCACGCTGCTGGTGATGGGCGCGCTAGGCTACATGCTTACGTTCGGTCTAATCGCCCGAGCCGAATCGGATGCCTGGATCGCCGCCGCCTTCGGCATCATTCCGTTAAGCGTCGGCCTCGGCTTCTTCGTCGACTCCATGCTAATCCGCCGCGACTTGCACGCCTGATGGGCATCGCATAGCTCGTGGGTCGCTGGTCTTTGACGCAGCCAAGCCGCCGCCGACAAATTTCGCTACCGCAATGCCCACGTAGGCCCGGACGCCCTCGTCCGTGCGGCCGGGCGAAGCTCGGATCGAATCGCCGGCAATTTTCCTACACTCACTCGCCGGTCAGAAACTTGTACTGCTCTTTGCTCAACGGCACCACGCTGAGCCGGCCCTGCCGCACCAGCGGCGAATCCGCGAACAGCTTGTGAGCTTTCACTTCAGCCAGCGTCACCGGCTTAGCCAGCCTCTTCCCAACTTTAATTTTCACCTGAGGAGTCTTGGGATCACTCGCATCCACGGAAACCACGGTCGCCGTCCCCACCGCGCTCTTATGATCGCCAGTTTCGTAAATCACCAGCCGGTCTCCGGGTTTCATCTCGCGCAGATGTTTCACCGCCACGGGATTCGTGACCCCGTCCCAAATCGTGACCTTCTCCCGTTCAAGATCGGCGAACGAATATACAGTCGGTTCAGTCTTCAATAGGTAGTCCATGGATTGTCCTTGCATGCGAGGAAAAATCGGCGATCCATTTTACCTTGATAAGCACCAGAGCGACGATAAGCACCAGAGCGACGATGAGCGCCAGAGCGACGATGAGCGCCAGAGCGGCCGATCTAGCACCCGCTCTGGTGTAGTAAAACCTTGGCCAGCCCTTAGCGATAGTAAATCGTCACTATCGAACGCCGGAATGGTAGAATCGTCCGATAGGGCCGACGATTTTCATCGTCGCATGCCCGCGTCGCTCACTTCGTCCAGCGCGGATTTCCCGCGAACCTTCAAGTTTACGGTTGTAGGGCGTTCCCTACGTATGGAATCCAGGAGTGACCCGATGCGCCGAACTCGTCTTTTTTCCATATTCGTAAGCCTGGTTTTTCTGCTGCTTTGCGGGATCGGCGGGCCTGACCGTGCCCGCGCCGAGCTGCATTGGCGGATGGAAAAAAGAGAAAGCTTACAAGTGCGCCTGATTGCATTGGCGGAAGCTGATCCAAGGTCCTCATTTTTTTCCACTCACGAGGTATTTGTCGCAGCGCAACAGCTCAGTCAAGATGAATCGCGCCTGGTGAAGCTGGTGTATGAATTTCTCCCTTATCAGCCGCGGCTTTCGGAATCCGATTTCGACTATTCCGTGGTGCACGCTCTTCGGGCGACGCGCGATCCCAGTTGCGATCAAAGTCTGACGCAAATCACCACCGACGAAAGAACCCGCACCCAGGTTGCCCTGAAATACTCGGCCGATTCTCCGGTGCTGAATACCAGCAGGCATCACAGCGCCTTGCCATGCTTTTCGACCAGTGCCGAAGATTACACCAAGGCGATTCATCGCCCTGCCCCTCCCGAGGAGGAATATTGATTGTGCTCCACTCTAGTCGCGTTC
>JBAPWO010000031.1:0-28273 GCA_049283735.1 Candidatus Dormiibacterota bacterium | reverse complement strand
CTCCCCAAAGCCCACCCCGCCGGGGGTCGTTCCCCGGCCGGGTGGCACCATGCCGGGCACGTGCTACGAGCTGGTGATGAGCGCGCTCTCGACGGCTCGCGCGCGATATAGACTCCCACTCAATGATCGATAGCGCCCCCGGCTGAGCAGGCTGATGGCCATGCTTTCGGAGCGCCAGTCGATAGCGCTGTCGGCGGCCCGCGCATCCGAACCGCATGACCGATGTCGATTCGGACGCGATTTCGATCGGGCGACCGTCGAATGCCCGGCGTTCCAACGAGCCCAGTTCATCGCCGCGACCTCGTATGGAAAGCCGCTCGGGACACACGTGGCGTGCGCACACCTGCTGGTTGGCGAGCTCACCACGAATCAGTTCTACCCGCGCTGCTCACTCGGCTCCGATCTCGACAGGACGAGCTGGCTCGAAACCATGGGCCCCCGGCGGATCGAGGTGCTCAGGGCGCTCAACGCCGAGTTCGAGAGGCTGTACCCCGATTCGCTCAGGCAACTGGTTGCCGCCAAGGCAGTCGCGCTCGCCGGCCCCTCGGCCGACCGCCCGGGCCGCCTCGCGCTCGCCGCGGTGCTTCGAGAGTTCATTGCGGAGTTCAGCGCGTTTGTGAACGCCAACGCGGACCGCATCGCCGAGATCGGCGTCTCGCCGACCGATCTCACCGTGCGCGCCTCGCGGGTGCTCGGCGAGTGGCAGCACAGTGCGCGGCTGGATCTGCCGGGACTCGACGAACAGTCGATCCTGCGACCCGAAAACCTCCGTGCTCTGCACGATGTGCGCCAGCGGTGAGCCGCGCAGTCGCGACGGCAGAACAGGCGAAGCTGCTGAACCTCGACAAGCCGTTGTACACGATCGGCATCACCGCGGAGATCCTCGCCACCCATACGCGCACGCTGATGATGTACGAGCATCTTGGCCTCGTCGTCCCCAGCCGCACCGCGACCAACCGGCGCCTGTACTCGCAGCGCGACATCATCACGCTCGGAGCGATCCAGAGGCTGACCCGCGGCTATGGGCTCAATCTGATCAGCGCGCGCTATCTCATCCTGTGCCTGCAATTGCTCGACGCGCATGGAGTCCCGAGGCCGGCCGGCTTGACGGACATCGACGTCGAGCACGTGAAGGTCTGAGGCTCGACGGGCGCGCCTACTCTGCGATGCGGTCGGAGCGGTCCCGGAACCGTGCCACGGCCTCGGAGATCGTCTCCTCGAGGTACTTGTAGAACACCCGGCGCTGGGAGATGTCGATAGCCGCCTCGACGTGGTGGCCTTCTCGGCGTCGCGCGATCCATGGGGGCACGCCCTCGGCGACCGCCTCGGTTCCGACCCGAACGTGCACGAGCGCGTCGTCGTCCTCCGCGACGTGCAGGCTCACGTTGAGGATGGGACCGGTATGTTCGATGAGGCGCCAGCTCCGCTCCCATCGGGCATTGCGGCGAACGTCGTGCGCGAGCCGCACAGCGTCGTCGACGAGGACGCTCTCTCCCGGCCGCGCCATGCGAGCAAGCATCGTCCGGATGTCCTTGTCGAGGTCGCGGGCGATCCAGTCGACAAGCGAGGGAGCGCGATCGTCGATGTCGGGACGACCGCTCTGATCCAGCGCCAGCTCACCGATCGCCTGCACGGTGCCTGCATGGCGGCGGCAGTAGACGACGCCGCCGAGCGAGACGCCGTGTGCGGGACAGATCGTTGCCGGGCATGAGCGTTCGCGGCGGTCACGGTATGCACAGAGCTGCGCGGTCAGGTTGCCGCAACCGCGCATCGTGCACGCGATTCCCGACGCGGGGCGAGCCGGATGCGGGAAGCGCTCTCCTCGGCGGAACAGTGCCGTTCCCGGCAAGGTTCCTAGGCGGCGAAGCGCGCGCGTCTCCCTTCGGGAAGTCTCCGCAGTCGGCACGGCACAGTCCTCCATGTCCCTCTCGGGCGCTGTCACCCTCGCCGGCGCCCCTGGCGTAATCAGACGCTACGGGCGGCGTCCGTGGCCTGGTGTGCGACGGCTTGCGATCCAGCGGTGACGTGGCGCAACGGCCATCGCTTGGATTATTCGGAGTCGGTGACGGGACTCGCCTTGAGCTCGTCGGCGCGCTCGTGCCAGAAGTCGAGGCGCCGCTCGAAGCGAGCGGCTTCGGCCATGAGGACCTTGAGGTCCGTGTCCTTGACCTCCGACTCCGCCTCGTCCTCCATCGAGCTCAGCTGACGCTCCGCGACCGCGAGGAGGCTGCGTTTGAAGTCGAGGAGCTCCGCGTAGACCTTGGTCCAGTGGACGGCATCGTCGACGTAGACGGTGCGCTCGTCCTCGCCCTCGAGCAGACGTTCCGGCTCGACGGCGTCGAGCGCGGCGTCGCGCGCCTCCTGATGATCCGGGACGCGCGCCGCGCCCCGGTCCGCCTCCGAATCCTCCTTCGCCCCGGCGTTCACGACACCCATTTTCGCGTCGCTTCGGCGAGACGCGCGGGCGGCGTGTGCGCTTTGATCAGGTAGTCGTGCGCACCAAGCTCGCGGCCGCGCTCGACCAGGTCGGGTTCGCTGTAGTTGGTGAGAATGATCACTGGGATGGCGGCGGTGCTCGGTGCGGCGCGGAGCTGCTCGAGCACGTCGAAACCGTGCATCTCCGGGAGGCCGAGATCGAGGTAGATCAGATCGGGAGCGTCGCTGCTCGCACGGACGATCGCCTCCGCACCGGAGCCTGCTCGGATGACGTGGAATCCCAGAGCCTCGAGCTGCATCTCGTACATCGCGGCGACGTCCACGTCGTCGTCGACGAGCAGCAGCCGTATTCCCAGTGACCCATCAGGCATGGACTCTCCCCGCTGGACGTCTACGTCCGCGCGGTAGACGCAGCGTGAATGTACTCCCTTCGCCGGGCTGGGACTTGACCTCGATGTCCCCGCCCTCAGCCTGCGCCAGCGCGCGCGAGAGGTGCAGGCCGAGCCCGGTCCCCTGAATGCCTGCGGCAATCGCACTCTGGAGACGTCCGAATGGTTGAAACAGCTTCGGCAGGTCTTCCTCGGCGATCCCGTCGCCGTGATCGGTGACGTCGACAGCAACCCAGCCGGGCTCGTCACGAACGGCGATGGTGACGTCGGCGCCGTCGGGAGAGTACTTCAACGCATTGGACACGAGGTTGCCGAGGATCGTCGTCACCTGCTCTGGGTCCGCCCGAACCCGAATCCGTCCGGTCGACTCAACGTTGATGGTTCGCTTCGACCGGCCACCGGCCGGGACGCGGGCCGACGCGGCCACGGCCCGTGCCAGCGAGTCCAAACCGATGTCCTTCTCGTGCTGGCCGCGGGACCGAACCTCCATGCGGCTGGTGGTCAGCATCCGGTCGACGAGTTCGCTCATGTGACGCATCCGCGCCGTCATCAGGGGCACCACCTTGGCGATCGCTTCCGGCAATTCCCCGAGCGAGCCCTCCTCGAGCATCGAGAGATATCCGCTCACCAGCGTGATCGGGGCGCGCAGCTCGTGCGAGGCCAGTTGCAGGAATTCCGACTTCTGCCGCTCCAACTCAGCCATCCGTTGGGCATGAGCCTCGAGGCGATCCAACTCGGCGGCCTGGAGACCCTGCGCGCGCTGCTCCGCCGCGTAGCCCTGCCAGACGAGTGCCGATGCGCGCGCGGCCAAGCGCATGATCCACTCATCCTGGTCGGAGAAGCGCGATTGCGAATTCCACGCGGCGAGAACTCCGAGGGGCACCGCGGCTGTACGCCATGGGACGGCGAGCACGTCCCTCGCGCCCAGACGTGCGAGCACCGAGTCCGGGCGCTTGACCTCCATCGGCTCACCGTCGCCGAGCCTCAGCGCCTGACCCGAGACGAGGACACGCGCCAGATCCTCGTCGCCACTGGAATCGAGCCCCCCATGCGGTTGGGCACCCGACTGCTCCGTCGCGAAGGCCGATCCCTGGTGGAGCGGGACCAGTTCGGTGCCCGTGAGCTGCCAGAAGCCGGCGCGCTTCGCGCTGACCAGTCCGGCGACGGTTTCACCCATCTTTTCGAAGAAGGTCGCCGGGTCCAGACTGGAGGCGACGTGTCGCGACATCTGCGTCAGTGAGTCGAGCCCGCGTCGCTGCGCGCTTCGGACCTCGTCGACGAGACGCGCGTTGCGCAGTGCGAGGACGGCGAGCAAGCCGACCTGCTGGAGCCCGTCGAGCTCGTGCGCGACAAACGGCCGGTCGGTTCGCCGGCTCAGGATCAACACCGCCCCGACGGTCTCGCCGACGGACAGCGGCACGATCGCGGTATGGCGCATCGCCTTCAAAGCGGGCGTGATGTTGGGGTCAGAGGTGCCGCTTTCGGCGAGGCTGCCGCCCAGCACGATCGCGCCCGTGGTCACCGCCTGATAGAGCAGGGGCTGCCTGGGCAACCAGGTCAGCGGATATTCGTGTCCGATGAAGTCGGGAGGTCCGCCGCGCTGATAGCTGGCCTCGACGCGGAGCACGTCCTGGTCGAGGCTCGTCAGGGTGCAGCGGTCGACGTCGACGTTCTCCGCCGCGAAACGGACGAGGCGTTCCATGATCTGGTGCGGGTCGCCGAGAGAGACCACGTCCGCTTCGATCGACCTGGCGAAGTTGGCCGTCTCCGGCGGGCGGGGATCGACGTCAGAGGCGGACGTGCTCGATGTCAATCCCGGCAAGCTCCGGAGGCCGAGGGATGCCATGCGCGTCAAGAAGTTGCAGACATTGGATGGCGTATCGCGCCCCGGCGATGTTCAACCCGTACTGCCGGGTGAGCCGCTGAATCGCGCTCAGCGTGAGCAGGTCGCGTTGTGAGTACCGACGACGGTTCGTCGCCGTGCGCTCCGGCACACCGAGGCCCATGGTCTCGTACATCATCAGAGTCCGAGGGTGGCTCGCGAGGATCTCAGCGGCGACACTGATCGTGTACAGCGGTTTGTCGAGATCGAGCATCTGCTCGGACGTGGGAACCATCATCTCAACGGGCATCGATCGAGTGAACCGCGCGCCCCAGGACACTGCGACCGGCAGCGCGCAACCTGAGCAACACGACAGCGATTCTATACGTCAACCGCTGCGCCGCTCGAAGGCTCAGACGAAGCTCACGCTGGTCGCGGGACGCTGGCGGAAGAACTGCACGCGGCAGCGGTCACAGCGGAAGACGAGGCGAAGTCCCATTCTCCCCAGCACCTCGGTAATCCGCGAGCTGCACTGCGGGCAGGTTGCAGCCTCGTCGAGGTAGGGGCCGACCACCGGTTTGACATCGAGCTGGATCGGCTTGTATCTGCGAGCCATCAAGTACCTCCAAAGTGCTGGGGTGGGTTCCCTGATCCCCACCGTCAAGAGCATCCTATCACAAAACGTGATAGTACCGTTATTGCTATCATGGGACGCATGTCTGAAATGCTGTCCCCCGGCAGGGGAAAGGTGGGTGGTGCGCCGATCCGGGCGCGAGCCTTCAGACGGCGCCGGAGGCTGGACCTCCGCACCGTCGCAACCGGTGTGGCGCTGGTCGTCGCGGCCGCCTGGACCATCATCTTCGGAGTGGGCGTCGTCCTCCGCTGACCCCCGGCCACCGGCTCGAGCGTCGCGGCTGCCATCCACCCAACCGGGCCGGCAACGAGTTGCGCTCCGGCAGAGAACACATCGGGCGTCTGCCTGCTACCGTACAAAAGGCGGAAGTCAATTCTCGCCGAGGGAGCGCTGACTCCACCCGGCCACGAAGGAGCAGTTTTGGAGGATGACGTCAAAGTCCTGCTGATCGAGGACGACGTCGCCGCTGCGGAGATGTACAGGCTCCGCCTGGCGGCCGACGGCTACTCGGTCGTGATCGCCCACGACGGCCGGGAAGGCCTGCGCATGGCGGCCGACGAAGCCCCTGACTTCATCTATCTCGATCTCCGCCTTCCCGGTCTCGACGGGTTCGAGGTGCTCGAGCGGCTCCGCGCCGGCATGGCGACGAGACACATCCCGGTGATCATCCTCACCAACTACGGCGAGCCGGAGTTGCGGGAGCGTGGCATGAAGCTCGGTGTCCTGGAGTTCCTGGTCAAGGCCGACACCACCCCAGCCCAGCTCTCCGAGAGCGTCGAACGGGCGACCAGCCCGCGCGCCCTGCCCTCAACCTGAGGTCAGCGCCGCAACGCCGTGGCGGACCTGGCATCCACCTGGGATGACCCCGGGTCCGGTGACGACAGGTCCGGCACGCTGCTCCTCGAGACGCTCAGGCTCGCCTCCCGGCTGGCGTCCGCACCCGGCCGCGAGCGCGAAGCGTCGCTGCTTCTGCTCCACAGCGATGTTCTGACCTGCGTCGCGGCGTCCGGGGTGGCCGGGAACGCAGGGCACGGGCCGTACCGCCTGACGGAGCATCCGGCGCTCGACCGTGCGGTGACGACCGGCGAGATCGTCGAAGACGCGTCACAGATCCTGTTCCCGGTGCGCGCGACGGGCGATGTGACCGCGCTCCTGATGATCGACGACGGAGAGGGCCTCGACGACGAGCAACGGGGCAGTTTGATGTTGATCGCACGCATCCTCGGCCTCGGCGTCGACCAGGCCGCGAGCATCGATGAGCTCCAACAGGAGGCGGAGCGCAGCCGCCGGCTCGAGCGGCTCAAGGGCGAGTTCCTGAACATCGCGGCTCACGAGCTGCGCAGCCCCCTGGGGATCATCCGGGGGTATGCGTCCATGCTCAGTGAGGGAATGCTCGCGGAGCCGGATCGTGGCATGGCGCTGACCCGGATCGGGGAGAAGACCGAGGAGATGGCGCGTCAGGTTTCCGAGATGCTCGAGACCGCTCGACTCGAGACGCTCGGCTTCGAGTTGGAGCTCGAACCGGTCGATCTCCTCGGGGTGATCGACGACGCGGCGGAGGCGATGCGTCCTCTGATCGGAGCCAACCACCGATTCGTCGTCTCGGCGCCCCGCGACCCGATCGCAGTCGTCGCCGATCGGCGGCGGCTGACGATGACGCTCACCAACCTGATCGACAATGCGATCAAGTATTCGCCTGCCGGCGGAGAGATCGAGATCGTCTGTGGGCACGACGGCAGGGACGCCAGCATCTCGGTTCGCGACCATGGCATCGGCATCAGCGCTGAGCAGGCCCACCTCCTCTTCACTCGATTTGGCCGCCTCGTCACGCCGGAGACGAGCCATATCCGTGGTACCGGGCTGGGCCTCTATCTGGCCCGCGAGACGGCGCGGCTGCACGGGGGCGACATCGTGGTCACCTCAACCCCCGGGGAGGGCAGCACCTTCACGATGAGCCTGCCCCTCGCTTGAGCGGAAAAGCAAAGAGTCCACCCCGCGCCGTGGACGTGGCCGGCGGGATGGACTCTGCTGGGAGGGGGTGGGGGACGGCGATCACCCGACCGCCGACCCTCCGAGCTTAGTGATCCGTACCCCAGCCTGTCAAATTAGTGGCTAGCCGGGTTATACAGTTTTGTCGAGCTCGCAGCAGCTCACGAGTTGTCCGCGACGTACTCATCGGGATCCCTGTCCTCGATGCTGATGCCACGGGCGCCGGCATGTTCGGTCTCGAAGGATGCGAACGCCGAGGCCAGCTCCGCCTGCTCGTCGGACGAGGCGGCATCGTCGAACTCGATCAGCGGGCCCTGCTCCTCTTCTTCCATGTGCTCGGTGTTGGCGTGCTCGGTGGCGTTGACGGCCTCCCACCAGGCGGCTTCGCCGATCCGCTGACCCTCGGCGTCGCGGATCGCGTCGCGAATCTCGTTGTGGTCCCGGATCGCATCCTTGGTGTCGTCGGTCGCGTCGGAGTCGTCCTTGAGCAGTCGAGGATAGAAGAGCGCCTCCTCCGCCGCCGCATGGACCTCGAGCCGGGCCGAGAGAGCGGCCCACAGGGACGCGATTGTCCCGGCATCGTCCCGCGCGGCCTCCAGCGCCGCGAACTGGCTGCGGAACCAGATGTGGTCAAGGCGGATGAGGTCGGTGACCCGGGAGGTTTGCATGAGGAAGATATTCCTGACAGCGACCATATCAGATAGACGCCCATGATCAGGTACAAGTGGGCCAGACTCACTGCAATGAACATCCCGATGAGCCCGACACCGATGCCCCCTCGCGAGCCCGCCCCCGAACCGGAGATCAAGGAGCCCGATCCCGAGATGCCGGAGGTCCCGGACCCTGACCGATCGGCCGAGACCGACGCGCCCGAAACCCGCCCCGAGCAGGAGTAAACGCGTCTCGCGCGATCGAAGCCGTCGAACGCGCCCCTGGTACGGGTCGCGGTCACACGTCGAGGTGTTTGCGCAGAAAGGCGAGCATCCGGGGCGCAGCATCGAGCCGGTTGGCGCGCTTGGCAAGCCCGTGCCCCTCATCGTCATAGATCAGCAGTTCCCCGGCGATTCCCCGCGCGAGCAGCGACGCGTGCAATTGCCGCGCCTCGCCCACCGGCACGCGCGGGTCGTTCGCACCGTGAATCAGCATCAGGGGCGCGCGGATGTCGTCGACGTGGGTCATCGGCGACGCTTCGATGAGAAAGTCGCGGTCGGTGTCGAGAAACCCGTACTCGACCTCGCGAATCCGGCGCCGGTACGGCGAAGTGTTCTCGAGGAATGTCACCAGGCTGCTGATCCCGACGGTCGCGATGCCCGCCGCCCACAGGTGAGGATAAAAGGCCAGCGCGGCGAGGGTCATATAGCCACCGTACGATCCGCCGATCACGGCGACGCGGGTGCCGTCGACACCGCGCTCGGGAAGCGACGCGTGCACGGCGGTGAGGTCGCGAACGGAGTCGAGCCGCAGCCTGCGATCGTCGAGTGAGACGAACCGACGTCCCCATCCCGCTGAGCCACGAACATTCGGCGCCACAACGGCGATGCCCTCGGCGACCAACCGAATGATGAAGGGATCGTACCGAGGGGCGAAGCGTGCCTCCGGGCCTCCGTGCACCGTCACGACCGCGGGGGGATTCGCGACCGGCGGTCGGTAGAGGAAGTAGGTGATGCGCTCACCGTCAAATGACTCGATCGTGTGCAGCTCGGGCGTGACCAGGGTTGGCGAGACCACCTGGTCGACCGGCAGCAGCCGCACCGGCGAGCCGCCGTCAACGGTGTCGATGCGCAGCGGAGTCAGCGGCGTCGCGGTGGTCGTGTAGGTCAACAATGCCGTCGTGCCATCGGCGGAGAGCGATGGCCGGGGCACCAGCGGGAGCCCGAAGCCGGTGCCGGCTTCGGGCAGCTCGAGGTCGCGTATGTGGGCGAGGGTCTCGCCGTCGTGGAGCTGGAGGCGGGTGATCGCGTTCTCGGCATGGACGACGAGCGCGGTTCGACCGTCGCTGCTGAGACTTGCCTCGCTCTCCCAGGTGGTGCTCAGCACGTAGTGCCAGGACGCCGTTCCCACGTCGTAGCGAGCGATCGACACGACGTCTTGACCCGCGTCGGTGCTGAACAGGAATCCCGATGAGTCGGGATACCACGTTGGGGCGACGGAGGTTCCCGGCCCGGTGCGGTCCACCACGGTGCGCACCTCGGTGGTCTTCAGGTCGACGAGCAGCAGGTCATCGCTGATAGCGAATGCGCCGTCAAGGCGCACCACCGTGAGCCAGCGGGCGTCGGGAGAGAAGCACTCGACGCGGTTCCAACCACCCTCGACGACGCTCCGGATCGTGCCATCCTCGCGGTCGAGCACGTAGACGTCGATGTCGACACCGTTTCGCTTCGTCGAGCAGAATGCGATGAGCTTCCCATCGCGACTGACATCACCGAGATCGTGCTTGATCGTCTCTTCGACAACAAGCGGTCGCGGTTCGCCACCATTGCGGTCCACCAGCCAGAGTTGGTAGTTCTCGTTGCCGCCACGATCGACAGCAACGACAAGGTCCTCGGTGCCCGGAATGTAGCGTGCGGCGGCGATGGGCTCGTCGAGGAAGGTCAGCTGAGTGAGGTCGCCGCCCTCAGCGGGAAGGCGATACACCTGCATGCTGCCGGTGTCGTCACAGCGCACGAGGAGCTCGGCGCCATCCGGGGCGATATCGGCGATGACCGCACTGCGCGCCGCAAGCAGGCGCGAGAGGAGCTCGTCGACCACGCCGTCATCTTCGCACCTGCCAGGATGTGTTCGTGGACACGGTGCGCAGACCGATCACGATCGTCACCGGGGCGGGGAGGGGCATCGGCGCCGCGACCGCGCTTCACCTTGCTCGGATCGGCCACGACCTCACCGTGAATTACCGGCAGGATCGCGCCGCAGCGGATCGCGTGGTGGCGATGGCCCAGGGATCCGGTGCTCGAGCAATCGCGGTCCAGGCCGACGTCACGCAAGAAGATGACGTCGCTCGGCTGTTCGCGATGACCCATGAGAGCCTCGGACCGGCGGACTGCCTGGTCAACAACGCGGGCGCGACACTCCATATTGGCGACCTTGCCGACACTCCGGTGGCAACGATCAGGGCGGTCGTCGACGTCAACCTCCTCAGCGTGATTCTCTGTGCACGTCGCGCCGCCCTGCTGATGTCCATCAGCCGCGGCGGTGCCGGGGGCGCCATCGTGAACGTCTCCTCGGCGGCAGCGACCCTGGGCAGCGCGCACGAGTACGTTCACTACGCGGCCGCGAAGGCCGGCGTTGACGCCGTGACCATCGGGCTCGCGAAGGAGCTTGCCGGCGACGGTATCCGGGTCAATGCAGTGGCTCCAGGCGTTGCGCGCACCGGCATCCACAGCGCTGCCGGTGCCCCGGATCGCGCCGAGCTGGCCGCCGCCAGGATTCCGATGGGGCGTGCCGCGGATGCGCACGAGATCGCCGCCGCCATTGCGTGGTTGCTCGGACCCGAGGCGACCTATGTCACCGGCGCGATCCTGCGCGTGTCCGGTGGGCTGTAGTGAGGCGAGCTCGCTGACGGCCTGGCGGCGAGCGAGGAAGAGCGCCGCCGAAACGCAGTAGTCTTGCCGCCGTGAAAATCGCACCGCCTCCATCGCGCGGATGTCTAGGAGGTCGTTCGATCCGCCGCGGTGACCAGGTCGTGCAGTCGCTGAAGCCGGCTCTCGCGGTCGCGGACGAAGCGTCCGATGCCCTCGAGAATGTATGGCGTTGTCAGGTGCGCCTCGTCCATGACCTCGTCGACCGAGCCACCGGTGCGCCACCGGTTGTCCCAGTCGGCGCCCATCGAATACTCCGCACCCAGCGGCCCGTCGACCCAGTCACGCATGAGCTTGACGGTCCGGTTGGTGATCGCCATCGCATCGAGCCGATCGGCGTGAGCGATCACGCTGTCGCGATACGATGCGGGTTGCCTGCGAAACAGCTGCGGGCTGACGGCGGCGACGACCTTGACGTTGAGGCCAAGACTGTCAAGATCAGGCAGCGCCTTGACGAGGTTCGCGGTCGTCGTCGTCCCCTGCACGAACACCGTCCCCATCGGGCGCAGGTCGGTCCGGAAATGCCGGAGCACGTACGCGCCGCGTGCCGCCTCGAAATGACTCGGCATGCCGAGCGCCTCGCGGTCGGGGAGCTCGATCGCCGGTCGCGTGAGATGGAGCGCGATGATCGGCACATCGGTGGCGAGCGCGGCGGCGAGCATCACGGGGACCTCGTTGTACTCCCACGGGTGCAGGTCGATGACTTTGCCCTCGGGAAAGAGCTGGGTCACGCCGGGCTCGTAGATCCCGAAGTGAGTCCGCGAGTCCTCGGCGGTTTCCGGGCCTGAGTGTCCGGCCACCCAGAGCACCCTGCC
The DNA here is from genome assembly GCA_049283735.1 of Candidatus Dormiibacterota bacterium. Taxonomy (GTDB): domain Bacteria; phylum Chloroflexota; class Dormibacteria; order Aeolococcales; family Aeolococcaceae; genus Palsa-851. The sequence continues at coordinate 16,613 of JBAPWO010000031.1, read as the reverse complement.
GACCTTGAGCTCGCAATCCTGGGCGAGCTGACTGAACAGCCGCATCTCACCGTATTTGAGATAGCTGAACGAACCGTAGGTCGAGCACGCGCCCCAGAAACCGTTGAACGACGTGAACGGCTCGGACGACAGGTTCACCGACGCGAGCCCGACGATCATGCCTGCGTTGGTGAACTCGGTGATCTCAGTCGGGAGCAGCGCGCCGCCTGGATTCGAATCGCGTTCGTACCATCCGTACCCCGGCATGTCGCCGAAATCCTTGCTGAAGCCGGAGAGGTTCGTCGAATCGGCGAGGTCCGCTGACGCCGCGATGAACAGCGGACGCCCGTAGTCCTGTCTCGCCATCGCGTTCACCCACGAGCTCCACGCGCCGAATGCCGTGCGGTTCGCCTGCTTCTCGCCGGGCGCCTTGTAGAGCGCAGCCGGATAGCTGCGGAAATCGGTCAGGCGCGGATCGCTGAAGACGTCTGCGCCGTGACCGCCCACTCTGAGCCCGTCGACCTGCTCGGGTACCTGCGCCGCCAGCTCGATGAGGCGGTTCGAGATCGCATCGACAACCTCCGCGTGATCCGCGAGCACGCCTGCAGCGCGGCGCAGGTTCTCCGCCGCCTGCTCATGGAGGGCGCCGGGATCCGAGGGGGCAGGCTCGTCCACACCGGCGTAGCTCGCGCCGTACTTCGCCATGAACGCCTTGCGCAGCTCCCAGAACGGCGCGCTGTTCATGGGGTGTGGCGACCCGTGACTCTTGTTGTCGTACTTGAGGTAGCCGCGTCCCTTTCGGGTTCGGAACCAGGCGACCGACGGCACCCTGTCGGGATTCTCGCCGCACGCCACCTCGAGGATCGCCCTGGTCACCGGCGACCACTCCGAGCCGTGCATGGTCCCCGCCACCCGCCAGTCGTAGGATCCGAACCAGGTTGCGGGTGTTCCGGGAACGACCGATGACGCAGCGAAATCGTCGATGCCGAAGTCGTTCCAGTCGAGGAGGAAGATGAGGTTCGCGAGGCCGAGACCCCAGGCGGCATTGCGCGTCTCGTGGCTCGCCCCGGCGGTCAGGCCGCCCTCACCCTCGACAACGAAGACGCGCACATCGCCCGCCCCGGCGAGCTTCAGGGCGAGGGCCTCGCCGGCAGACGGAGGCATCCCATGGCCCGATGGACCGGTGTTGAACTTGAGGAACAAGGTCTTACCCGCCATCTCGGGGTGGCCCGGAAGACCGCCGCGGTGGCGCAGCGTGGTCAGGTGCTCGGGGAGCAGGGCCCAGCGCCCGTCCTCGGGCAGCGCGAACGCAGGGTTCGGGTCGCGTGCGCCCCGCAGGCGGAGCGTCTCATTGAGCGCGGCGAGCGTGGCGTAGACGACTGGAACCGTGTGTCCCGCGGAGAGGACGAATCGGTCCGCGAAGGGAAGCCACGGGCGGCGGATGTCCCAACGCATCGCACCCGACAGCATGGTCGCGAGCAGCAGATGGACCTTGGAGCGTGATCCACCCGGATGCCCGCTCTGGCGGTAGTTCAGCGCGAGGTCGATGAACTCATCGACGACGTCCTTGACCACCTCCCACACCGGGAAGGACGCCTCCGCGCCCGCGTAGAGGCGTTCGGGAGTCTCCACGCTTGTGCACAATAGCCGCCCAGGAGAACCCCATGACGACGACTGTCCCTGTCGATATCCACGACGCGATCCATCAGGCGACCAGCGCATGCGCCGATGAGCTGATCGCCACATCGCGCGCGATCCATGAGCTCGCCGAGATCGGCTTCGAGGAGGTCGAGTCGTCGCGTCTGCTCAGCGGCGTCATCGAGCAGCACGGCTTCCGCGTCGAGCGCGGCGTGTCGGGGATGGCGACGGCGTTCGTGGCACGGCACGGAAACGCCGGTCCCCATGTTGCGTTTGTCTGCGAGTACGACGCGCTTCGCGGCCTCGGCCACGCGTGCGGACACAACCTCATCGCCACGTCCTCGGCGGGTGCCGGCATCGCGCTTGCCCGCTCGCTGGAGGCTCGTGGTGTCCGCGCCCGCGTGACCATCGTCGGCGCGCCCGCCGAGGAAGGTGGTGGCGGCAAGATTCCTCTCTGCCACGACGGACTGTTCGACGACTGCGACGCCGTGCTCATCTTTCACCCATCGGACCGAACCGCATCGACGCAGTACGCGCTGGCATGCACTCACTGGGAGTGGACGTTCCGTGGCAAGGCGGCTCACGCCGCGGGACACCCGGACCAGGGAATCAACGCGCTGGACGCGTTCGTACACGCGTACAACGGTATTTCGCTCTGGCGCCAGCAACTGCGTGACGACGCGCGGGTGCACGGATTCATCGTCGAGGGAGGCACGGCTCCGAACATCATCCCGGAGCTCACCCGTGGCGAATTTCTGACGCGGGCGCGCGACGGCGACTACCTGCGCAGCATGAACACCCGCTTTCAGGCGATCTTCCAGGCGGCCGCCCGGGCAACCGGCTGCGAACTGCAGCTCGACGAGAAGGAGACCTACCTCGACCTCCGTTCGAACCCGGTCCTCGCCGAGCGCGCCAGCGTGCACCTCGCCGCTGTGGGGCTCCCCGAGGATCGCGTCATCCCATGGGAACGCACCGGCTCGACCGACGTCGGCGACGTCTCGTACGCGGCGCCGACCCTCCACCCTGAATTCGCGATCGCCGACGAGGGCACCGGCCCGCATACGCACGCCTTTCGCGAGGCCGCGCTGTCACCGCGGGGCGAGGACGCGATGCTGAAAGCCGCCGAGGTGCTGGGCAGGATCGGCGCCGATGTCATCTTCGACCCGGAGGTCCGCCGCGGCGTGCGCAACGGGTTTCTCGCCCAGCCGCAGCACCGTCCACAGTGGACCGGTACGGGAGCATAACCGGCGAGCGGAGCGACGGCCACCCCCGCACCTCCCGGAGGGTGCGTTGGTCAGGATTGCGCTTCGGGTTTGCGGGCGCGGCTCGGTGCCACTCGCGACGGTTCCCCGGGCATCTTCGGGTACTGGGGCGGCCAGGGCGCGTCGACCTGTCCGGCGGCGGTGTCGCGCTCGTGGAGCGCGAGCAGCGGATGGAGCGACTGGGGTGCAGCCGACATCGGCTGCCACGGGTCGCCGTTTCGGGAAACACGGGGCGGCACGGTCACGATGGTGAGCGCATCGGGTGTGATCGCCTCCAGCTCATCCCACGAGAAGGGGGTCGAGACCTGCGCCCCTGGACGCGCGCGTACCGACCAGGCGCCGAAGATCGTCTTGTGCGGCGCATTCTGGTTGAAGTCGACGAAGACTCGGCGTCCTCGTTCCTCCTTCCACCAGGCGCCGGTGATGAGATCGGGGCGGCGGCGCTCGAGCTCCCGGGCGACGGCCACCGCCGACGAACGCACCTCGTACGAGGTCCAGCGCGGTTGCAAGCGGACGTACACGTGGATGCCGCGGTTGCCGGTCGTCTTGGGAAGACACGCCACCCCAACCTCGTCGAAGAGCGCGCGAACCTCACGCGCCGCCTCCTGCACCATCGGGAACACAACGCCAGGGCTCGGGTCGAGGTCGATCCGGAGCTCGTCGGCGTGCTCGGGGTCCGATGCCTGCGACGGCCAGACGTGGAAGCCAAGGCATCCGAGGTTGACCGCCCAGAGCACGTGAGCCAGGTCTGCCGCAACCAGGGCGCGAGACGTGGTCCCGTTGGGCGTGGTGACGATGGTGGTCTCGAGCCAATCGGGACGGGAATCCGGGACGCGCTTCTGAAAGAAAGACGGCCCGCTCGCCCCGTTGGGGAAACGCTGGAGCAGCACCGGACGTCCACCCATGGCGCGGAGCAACGGCTCCTCGACCGCCTGGTAGTAGCGGACGAGGTCAAGCTTGGTCTCGCCCCGCTCGTTGAAGTAGACCTTGCCGGGGTTGGTGATCGGGATCTCGCGACCGCCCGCTTCGACCATGACGACGTCATCAGCCATCGGGTCGCTCAGTTGCTCGGGCTCACGCCGTCGCGACGTTTGACGGCGAGCGCTGAGATGGCCTCGAGGATGCACCGATGCGCGTTTTGTGAGGTCAACTCCGCCCAGTCATAGGGCGGTGACACCTCGACCACATCCACCGCCACCACGTCTGTGCGCAGAACGATCTGGCGGATGGCGCGGAGCAGATCGACCGGTTGCATGCCGCCCGGTTCTGGTGTCCCGGTTCCGGGTGCGAAGCCGGGATCGAGCACGTCGATGTCGACGGAGAGATAGATGTGATCCGGTCCGTCGAGCGCTTCGTCGATGGCGTCCTCGATCACGGGCGCCACCCCGCGATCGCGAAGTTCGCCCATGAGATGCCAGCGCATGCCCTGCGCCCGCATCCAGTCGAACACGTTCCTCGGGGGCCAGTACCCGCGCAGCCCGACCTGAACGAAATTGCGCCCCGCAATCGCACCCGATTCGATGAGGCGGCGCATCGGCGAACCGTGTGAGTACAGGTTCCCCCAGAGGTTGTCTCCGGTGTCCGCGTGCGCGTCGAAATGGACCATGCCAACGCTTCCGGGGGGATGCGCCGCCGCCACGGCGGTCGCCGACGGCCAGGTGATCGAGTGGTCACCACCGATGACCATCGGGACGATGTTCCGTGTCACGACGTCACCGACATGCTGCCTGATGGCCGCGTGCGAGACCTCGGCCATGCCCGGCAGGCATCGCGCGTCGCCGTAGTCGATGACCCGGAGCACCTCAAGGGGCGCGATCTCGAGCTCGAGATGCCACTCGGCGTTCTGATAGGACGCGGTGCGGACGGCACGCGGGCCGAAGCGCGCCCCGGGCCGGTAGGTGACCCCTCCGTCCCACGGGGCGCCGATGACGGCGACGTCCGGGCGCACCTCGTCAAGCTGATCGGTGCTCGTCAGCAGGGGAACGCGGCAGAACGTCGTGGGGCCAAGGTAGGCAGGCCCGTCGTCATACCGTTGCACGGCGCGAAGACTATCGCGTCCGTCTCCGGGGTGCGAGGCGCCGTTCGGCTGCTGACTTTCCTCGCGCACATGTCAGAGAGCTCGCTGATAGGCGCGGAATGACCGAACTGCGAGGATCCCGAACACGACCGCGAGCGCAGCAAGGCCACCGAGCCTGGTCAGCACGATCGACCAGTCCACATTGGCGACGATGCTCTGCCGCCCCGCCTCGACGGCCCAGTTGACGGGGTTGAAGCGGGCAACGGTCTGGATCCACTCGGGCATCAGCGCCTGCGGCAGGAACACCGAGGAGACGAAGCACAGCGGCAGAACGAGCATCACGTTCGCCGCAATGACGGTGTTCTGATCACGCAGCCGCAGTGCCAGGGTGTTGGAAAAGCAGGCCATCACCAGGCCGAGCAGCACGGCCGCGGCGACGAGTGCAAGCACGCTCAGGCCTCCGCCGGCGAACCGCGCCCCTCCAAGCAGCGCCAGCCCGACGAGGATCACGGACTGGACGACGGTGAGCGTCGCCCAGTATCCGAGCTGCCCGATGAGAAACGAGCTGCGCCGCGCCGGCGTGGAGAGCAGCCGGTCGAGCACGCCGCGCTCCATGTCGGTGAGATACAGCGTCCCGCTCCATCCGTTCGAGAGGAGGGCGCTCATCACCAGCACACCGGGCGCGAGATAGTCGATGTACGAGACGCCCCCGAAACCGCGCAGCGTGGCGACGTTCTTGAACAGCTGTCCGAAGAGAAACAACCAGATCACCGGCTGGACGAGTTGCATCACGACGTAGAGCGGCTGGCGCCAGAGTGCGCGCAGATAGCGGACGGCCATGTGCGTCGGTTGCATGACGAGCGTGCTCATCGCGAATCTCCTGCATGGGCGGCGCTGAAGCTGCGCCCGGTGTGGCTGAGGTAGACGTCGTCCAGGGAGGGGCGCGACACGGTGACCGACGCCACCGTCACGCCGGCGGCATCGAGCGCCGCGAGCACGCCGGGAACCGCGCGCGCGCCGTCGTCGACGCGGGCGTGAACCGCGCGACCCTCGCCGGTCACGTCTCGAAGCCACCCGTTTCGGGGGCTCAGGGCGCGGAGCGCATCGCCAATCACGGCATCTGCGTCGAGTTGGATATTGATCGCGTCGCCGCGCAGCCGGCTCTTGAGCTGATCGGGGGTTCCATCCGTAACCACCCGACCCTCGTCGATGATCGCCAGACGGTGAGCAAGATGGTCGGCCTCATCGAGGTAATGCGTGGTCAGCAGCACGGATACGCCGTCGCATGCGGCGAGGCGATGGATCTCGGTCCAGAGGCTGCTTCGCGCCTCGGGATCCAATCCCGTGGTCGGCTCGTCGAGAAAGAGCACCTCGGGCTGATGCACGAGCCCCATGGCAACGCCGAGCTTGCGGCGCATGCCTCCCGAGTACGTGCGCGCCAGCCGGTCGGCCGCGTCGGTGAGCTGGAATCTGTCGAGCAGCTCGGCGACCCGGCGTCGCACGCCGCCGCTCCCCATCCCGTACAGCTGTGATTGCAGGGTGATGTTCTCGCGACCCGTCGCCTCGAGGTCGACGGCATCCTTCTGGGCGACGCAGCCGATGATCCGGCGGACGCCCAGGGGATTGGCGATGACATCGATCCCGGCGACGCGTGCCCCGCCGGCATCCGGATGGGTCATGGTCGTGAGGATCTTCACCGCGGTGGACTTACCGGCCCCATTGGGACCGAGGAGGGCGAAGATCGTCCCGCGCTCCACCTGGAAGCTCAGGTCACGGAGCGCGACGACGTCCTTGCCGTACTTCTTCTCGAGATTCTCGGCCTCGATGGCGAACGGCCCGAAGGCGGACACAGCGGCGTTCATGCGAAGGCGCTCCTTTTGAGCTAACGTTGTTAGGCGGACCTCGGAGCGCAATGTACCCCTAACGGTGTTAGTGTGTCAAGCATGGTGGTCACAGTGTCCAGTCGGATGCGCAACCCGGCAGGGTGGGCGTGAACCGCATCACCCTCGCAGCCACCGCGCTCGAGTTGATCCAGGAGGACGGCCTTGACGCGCTGACGATGCGGACACTTGCGGATCGGAGTGGTGTCAAGGCGGCCTCGCTGTACTGGCACGTGCGCGATCGCGAGGAGCTGCTCGAACTCGTTGCCGATACGCTGCTTGCCAGGGTCCCCACCCCGGCGCATGGACTGGACTGGCGCGAGGCGGCCCTCGCGATGTGCACCGCCACGGCCGCGCATATCGCGGGACAGCGCGATGGCGACCGCATCCTGCACGAGGTCCCCGGGGCCGTCCGGCGCAGCGCCGTCTACACCAGGCTTGCCCAGGACGTCGCCGGTCGGGGCATCGGTGCCGGGACGGCCGCCGAGGTCGCGGCGATGATGATCGGGTACGTGGTGACGCTGCCGTCAACCCGTTTCGTTGATCGGCCGGCGATCGGAGGCAAGACCATCACCCTGGCCATCGACTCGGGTTCTCGTGGCGTCGTGGTCCAGGCCGGCGCGCGGATGGAGGGGCTGTTCCGAATCCCCCATGACACCGCCACAGCCGCGCCCACCGTGCTCCGCGACGAGCGGGTGATCGTGCGGCGGCTTCGCGGTGGCAAACGCGGTGAGATCGAGATCAACCCGGCTCATCCATGGCGCATTCAGGTCCAGGGGCCGACTTGGAACACGCTGCTCGACCTGCGCGGCGTCAACCTGCGCGAAGTGCACCTCGACAGCAGCGCGAGCAAGGTCGAATGTCTGCTGCCTCGTCCACACGGTGTCGTGCCGATCCACATTTCGAGTGGGGTCATCGGCGTCTCGCTCAAACGAATCCCGGGGACTGCGGTCACCGCAGTCATCAAGAGCGGCGCGGTCCAGGTGAATCTGGACGGCTTCCAGACGCGCGTGGCGATCGCCGATGCGCAGTGGGAATCACCGGGGGCGAGTGCCGCACCGGACCGGTATGAGCTCGAGGTAAGCGGCGGCGCGGTTCGCGTGAGCCTCGACCAGTCCGCCGTCGAACCCACCCCTGCGTCCAGCCCCCAGCCGGCTGTGGCAGGCGACAGCGGGCTCGGCACGGCGCTCAGCATCGTCCTCGACGGCATCGCGATGCGGAGCCGGTCGTGACGGGCAGTGTCCCGACGCCTGCGTCTTCGACCGCTCTCCCCGCGTATCGTTGCCACGTGCGGCGCGCACGCACCGTGCCAACGCGTGACGAGGAGGTCGACGCAGATGCTTTCGTACGCATCGGGTACCAGCACGGTGCCCCTGCTCGGCGAGACCATCGGCCAGAATCTGCGCCGGACGGTTGAGCGGCACGGAGACTCTGAGGCGCTCGTCGTACCGCACCAGAACTACCGGGCGACGTACCGCGAGCTCTGGGAGCAGGTCTCCCTGGTGGCCCGCGCCCTGATCGCGCGCGGCGTCGGCCCCGGCGACCGGGTCGGCATATGGTCGCCGAATCGCTTCGAGTGGGTGGTCCTCCAGTATGCGACCGCGCGAATCGGCGCCATCCTGGTGAACATCAATCCCGCCTACCTGACCACGGAGCTGGAGTACGCGCTCGGACAGTCCGGCGTCTCGTTTCTGATTCTCGCTCGGGGTTTCCGTCAGACCGACTATGTCGGCATGCTCGGCGCGGTCAAGGGCTCGTGCCCGGAGCTCCGCGAGGCGCTGGTCCTGGAAGACGGCTGGGACTCGTTGGTGCGAGATGGCGCCCGGCTCGGTGATGACGCCCTCGAGGCGGTCGAATCGAGCCTTCAGTTCGACGACCCGATCAACATTCAGTACACATCCGGAACCACGGGATTTCCGAAGGGTGCGACCCTCTCGCATCACAACATCCTCAACAACGGGTTCTTTGTCGGTGAGGCTGTCAAATACACGTCCGCGGACCGGGTGTGCATTCCGGTGCCGTTCTATCACTGCTTCGGCATGGTCCTGGGCAACCTCGCGTGCACCAGTCACGGTGCGTGCATCGTGGTTCCGGGCGAGGCGTTCGACGCTGACGCCGTGCTCCGGGTCACCGAGCAGGAACGCTGCACATCGCTTTACGGCGTGCCGACCATGTTCATCGCGGAGCTCGAGCATCCGGGGTTCGAGCACCACGATCTGAGCCTCCTCCGCACCGGCATCATGGCCGGCTCGCCCTGTCCGGTGGAGGTGATGAAGAAGGTGCAGTCGCGCATGAACATGCGCGAGGTGACCATCTGCTACGGCATGACCGAGACATCCCCGGTGTCGACGCAGAGCGCTCTTGACGACCCGCTCGACAAACGCGTCGGGACGGTGGGCCGTGTGCACCCGCACGTCGAGGTGAAGGTCATCGATCCTGAGACGGGTTGGATCGTGCAACGTGGGGAGTCCGGCGAGCTCTGCACCCGCGGCTACAGCGTGATGCTCGGGTACTGGAACAACGAAGCCGCGACCGCCGGTGCCATCGACGTCGCACGCTGGATGCACACCGGTGACCTCGCGACCCTGGACGACGCCGGCTACGTGAACATCGTGGGTCGCATCAAGGACATGATCATCCGAGGTGGAGAGAACATCTACCCGCGTGAGATCGAGGAGTTCCTGTACGCGCATCCGGACGTCAGTGACGTGCAGGTGATCGGGGTTCCGTCGGAGCGGTACGGCGAAGAGGTCATGGCCGGTGTGAAGCCGAAGGGGGGCGCGACACCGACCGTGGAATCCCTGGAAGCCTTCTGCCGCGGACGCATCGCGACCAACAAGATCCCGCGCTACTGGAAGCTCGTCGACGCCTTTCCGATGACCGTTACCGGCAAGGTGCAGAAGTACCTCATACGCGAGGCGTCGGTCGAGGAATTGGGATTGCATGCTGCTGCCTCGGTGACAACCGCCTGAGCATCGGACTGGCGCTTGCCGCGGCCGCGCTCTGGGGCAGCGGGGATTTCCTGGGAGGCTTCGCGAACCGCGCCGCGTCGCTGCTCTCGGTCCTTCTGATCTCCCAGGGCGTCGGCCTCGTCGGGATGCTGTTGGTGGCGGTCGCGCTCGGCGGCAGCCCGAGTGGGGCGGACTTCGGATACGGGGCGCTCGCCGGCCTGGCCGGTGCTGCCGGCGTCGCCATGCTGTACGGCGGTCTTGCCTCAGGCGCGATGTCCCTGGTGGCTCCGATCACCGGCGTGGTTGCGGTGCTCGTCCCGATCGCCGTCGGCGTCGGGAGCGGTGAGCGCCCCGCGGCTCTCCAGTACGCCGGCATCATTGCCGCGGTGGCGGCCGTTGCGCTCCTCAGCGGCGGCGTGAGCAGGGACGCGCGCCTCGGCCGGAGGACGCTGCTGCTGGCCCTCGGCGCCGGCATCGGCTTCGGGCTGTTCTATGTGGCTATAGCGAAAACGTCGATGGGGGCCAACCTCTGGCCGCTGGTGGCCGCCCGAGGCGCGTCGGTGACGGCGCTGCTTGCGGTCACCGTTCTCGCGCGCCGCACGCCGAGTTTCGGCGCCGCGAATCCGCTGGTGATCATCGGTGCCGGTGTGCTCGACGTGACCGCCAACGCCTTGTACCTGCTCGCGGTGCACGGAGGACTGCTGAGCATCATCGCAGTCCTGGTCTCGTTGTACCCGGTCTCGACGGTCCTGTGTTCGATGGTGGTGCTCGGCGAGCGGCTGCGCACCCTTCAGGTAGCCGGGGTCGGGGCGGCGATCGTCGCGGTGGTGCTGATCACCGCAGGATGAGGCGGTCGCGACTGTGCCAGGTCGGATTCGAGTTGGATGCGGCCAGCGACTCGGGTGTGGATCACCGGACGGTAGAGCTTGTACGTGCCCTTGCCTGCGGCCTTGGCGGCATACATCGCCAGGTCCGCGTCCCGAAGAAGCCCGTCCGCATCAGACGCGGCTCCTCGACTGAGCGCGACACCGATGCTCGCCCCCGGCGCGATCGTCGTCCCCTGAATATCGACCGGTGCGACCAACGACACCATGATGCGCGCGCAGGCATTCATGACGCGTCCCTCGTTGCCGATGTCCTCGAGCAGAATCGCGAATTCGTCACCTCCAAAACGAGCCGCGCTGTCCGAGGCGCGGAGCGACTCCCGTAGCCGTCGAGCGATGACCACGAGGAGCTCATCACCGGCGGCGTGACCGAGACTGTCGTTGATGGCCTTGAAATTATCCAGGTCCGCGAACAGCACGGCCGTGGCCTGTGCCTTGCGGTCGCTGCGCGCGAGCGCCTGACCGACACGATCAACGAACAGGGCGCGGTTGGGAAGACCGGTCAACGGGTCGTGAAACGCCAGGTGTGCCATTGAGTCAGCGGTCTGAGCGCTGGCGATCGCGACGCTTGCGTGCACCGCGAAGGTGACCAGCATCTGCTGCTCGGTGATGGTGTATGTGCGTCCGCGGCGGTGTGTGGCCACGGTGAGGGTGCCGATGACCCGACCGTTCGCCTCGACAGGCGCGGACATGGCCGCCTCGAGGCCTTCGGAGCCGAGCGCCGGGAGCCGGTCCTGGCTGTTCTGGTAGTCCTCGATGACCACGAGCCGGCCTTCGGAGAATGCGCGCCCCACGGCGCCCTCGCCGGTACGGATCCGCAGCATCAACGGTTCCACGTCCTCGGAATACCCTCGTCCGGCGACGCGGAGGAGGTGGGTTGGATCGGCGGGATCGAGCAGGCGCAGATTCACCGTCTCATCACCGATGAGCTCGGCTGCGGCGGCGACGATGGTGTCGAGGATGTCCTGAAGCGGCGCACGCTGCGACAACGCGCGCTGTATACCGGAGAGTTGATCGAGCAAGGCGTCGCGGTCGCGAAGCAGCTTCCGCAGCCTGCCGCTTTCCAGGTCATCACGCTCGGCGCGCGCCCATCCGCCCTCTCGAGTCAGCAGCTCGACGCTGGCCTCGGTGTAGACGACCGCCGACGCGATGACGGCGGCGATCGCCTTGTCATGCTCGGTGAACGGCGATCCCGCGGATCGCTCGAGACGCAACGTGCTCTCCCGGCGCGAACGCATTCCGCCTGCTGGAACCACGAGGCATGGACCGAGCAGCGGTGTCGACGCGGCGTCGGTCGTCTGCAGGTGCTTCTGACGCCGGGTGTCCGCGCCCGCATCCGGACGCGCATGCAGCGAGAGGACCGCGTCGCCGTGACGCAGCAACGTCGCGACCTCGAGGTCGAGCGAATCGATCGCGAGCTGGAGAACGCCGGTGATCGCCGCCGCGTTCTGATACGTGCCGAGTGAACGGCGCAGGTCTGCCAGGCTAGGGAGCATGGGCGCTGACGGGGACGCAAGCACTGGCCATCGGCCCGAGCGTAGCGCCAGCCCGCTTGGGTGATCGCCGTGTGACCGCCCTGCGACTCGGGTCACCGAGGTAGATGCCGGGTCATGTGACGTTGTCCCAGTCCGGCACGGGCGCGCTCGTATGTGCGCTGCCGAACAGACCAGCCCGTCTCCAACAGGGCAGGGTGACCGCGGCGGAAGCGGAATGACAGACCCGTGGCAGTGCTCGCGGTGGGAGCGGCGGCATCGTGCGCTCCCTCGCGTCCACTGGTCACCGGTGTCCTGACCAGCGCCTGCTTCGACTTCGCTGGTCCGTGCTCGCGTTCGGTTACGGACCACAGGGGCTCTGAATCGCGCGCCTATGCTCGGACAGCTTCGCGCCGCTGCTGTGGCGCCGCGGTCGATGGAGGTGAAGACGATGCTGGCCCATCCGATCGCGGAGGCCCTGCCGTGATTCTCGCTGCCGTGCTCATCTCGGTCGTGGCCACGGTGTTGTGCGGGGTGCTGTTCCTTGCCACGATCGGGCCGGTGAGCCGTCGATTCCGGATCGTGCGGACATCCTCGCCGATCGCGACCTCGCACGCCGCGTCGGGCATCACGCTCCGGGACGAGGTCGATGACCTCGCCCAGTTCCTCGCGGCATGGCAACGCGTGACCGTCGATCGCCTCAGTGGGCGCGTCGAGCAGTCGGAGGTTCTCGACAAAGGACTCCTCGCCCACGTGGCCAAACTTCTCGACGCCGAACGGCTCGTGATCAGCCTGCTCGATCCAAGTGGCCTGCGCGTCGTGGACGGTCACCCGGGCCTGGAGGAGTCGGTTGTCGCGGGCGATTCACCGAGCCGTCGAGCGGTGCACTCCGGCCAGATCTTCATCGGCGACCTGCACTCCGAACCGTGGGGCAAGGACACGATCGCCTACCGTGATCAGACGAACACCGGTCCGGTGATGGCCATACCGATGGTGAGCGGTGGCGAGAGCATCGGCGCGGTGATGGTGCTCCGGAGCGTGGGAGAGGACCAGTTCACACGCGTCGAGTCGGACCGAGCGCGCATCCTCGTCCCGCCGCTCGCCGGCGCGGTACGGCTCAGCAGTCTCTCCGACCAGTTGCGCAGTGACAACATCGCAGCCGACGTCGAGCGAACGCGCCTCTCCGACAGCCTCCGCCTTCTTCTGGAGTCAGCGGGCGAAGGAATCTACGGCATCGATGCCGACGGTCGTTGCACGTTCATGAACACGGCCGCGGCCGGCGCTCTCGGCGTCGACATCTCGAACGTGATGGGCGAGCTCACCCATCCGCTGTTCCACCACAACCGAGCGGACGGCTCGGTGATCGAATTCATCGACAGCTCCATCTACAAGGCGCTGCACGGCGGCGGCAGCTGTCGAGTGGCGACCGAGGTGATGTGGCGGAGCGATGGCAGCTCGTTCCCGGCCGAGTATTCAGCGTTTCCGATCGTCGACGAGGCGGCCGTGACCGGCGAGGCGACCGGAGCGGTGATCACGTTCAACGACATCACCGAGCGCAAGCGGATCGAGGACGATCTCGCGGTCGCGCATGCGCAGGCGATGGAGGCGTCTCGCCTCAAGTCGGAGTTTCTCGCCAACATGAGCCACGAGATCCGGACGCCGATGAATGGGGTGATCGGGATGACCGGGCTGCTCTTCACCACCACCCTGAACGCCGAACAGCGCGAATATGCAGAGGCGATCAGCCAGTCCGCCGAATCGCTGCTGACGGTCATCAACGACATCCTCGACTTCTCGAAGATCGAGGCCGGCAAGATCGACATCGAGGTCATCGACTTCGACCTCCGCGTCGTGGTGGAAGAGGCGGCGAAGCTCGTCGCTCCCAAGGCAGACGAGAAGGATCTCGAGCTCGCGGTCATGGTCGATCCGCAGATGTCCATGAGGATGCGCGGCGATCCTGGTCGGATCCGCCAGATTCTCATCAACATGCTGGGCAACGCGGTCAAGTTCACCGACAAAGGTGAGGTGATCCTCAGGGTCCGCAAGGAATCGGAGCACGGTGCCTCCGTCGGGGTTCGTTTCGAGGTCACCGACACCGGGATCGGCATCGATGCAGCACACCAGGCGCGCCTCTTTGAGAGCTTCATCCAGGCGGATGCATCCACGACACGGCGGTTCGGCGGGACCGGCCTCGGCCTCGCGATCTGCAAGAAGCTTGTCGAACGGATGGGTGGTCAGGTCGGGGTGCTGAGCGAGGCCGGGAAGGGGAGTACCTTCTGGTTCACGCTGACGCTCGAAAGCGGGGCTGCCACGGTCGGAAGGCCGGTGTCGTCTCGCGCAGCGCCTCAGGCCGCCCGCGCCCACATCGTCGACGACGACGCTGCGAGTCGGGTGACTCTCGAACCATCAGCGGACCAGATCACGGAAGCCGTCATCACCGAGAGTGTCCATTACGCGTTCACCGAGGTCGCGCGCGCATCGCAAGCCCGACTGCTCGTCGTCGATGACAACCCCGTGAATCAACGCGTCGCGGTGCGCATGCTCGAGAAGATGGGCCACATCGTTGATATCGCCGACAACGGCATCGGGGCACTCGCCGCGATCGGTCGAGTCAGGTACGACGCGGTGTTGATGGATTGCCAGATGCCCGAGATGGATGGGTTCGAGGCCACACGGGAGGTTCGGCGTCGCGAGGATTCGAATCAGCACACCATCATCATCGCGATGACCGCTGGGGCGATGGCGGGCGATCGAGACAAATGCCTGGCTGCCGGCATGGATGCTTACCTGAGCAAACCGGTCAAGGCGGACGAGCTCGCGGCCATCATCACGCGCTCGATGGACCCGGGTGCGAACCACAACCACGACCCATCACCGGGCTTGCTGGATCAGACCTATGTGACCGGGCTTCGCGAGCTCGGCACGGACGAATTCGACAAGCTCGTCCGGCTTTTCCTTGCGGATGGGCAGACGCGCATCGATGGCCTTCGCGCGGCGCAGACGAACGGCGACACCGCGGCCATGGTCAAGCTCGCTCACAGCCTCAAGGGAAGCGCCAGCAGCTTCGGCGCTGGGACGCTGGCAGCACGATGCGGCGAGCTGCAGGCACGCGCCAGAGCGGCAGACGCCGACGAGGATGCCCGAATGATCGACACTGTTGATGCCGAGTTCGTGCTGGCAAGCGCCGCGCTACGCGAGGAGCTGGTGCCGCGTCCCGAAATTGCGCACGGCGACCGCCGCTCCGAGACGAGCGTATGAGCTAGACGCCGGCCGTCAGTCGAGCGAGCGCGCCGCAGCCGGACGGGGGCGCAGTGCGCTGAGCGCCGCTCGGTCGGTCAGCGCGGTGGCGACGTCTTCGATGTTCGCCGCCAAGGTGGGCTTGCCCAGGCCGAACCCCTGACCGAGCCGGATGCCGGCCGCCTTCATGAGATCGGCGACGAACTCGTTCTCGACACCCTCGGCAATAACCGCCGCACCGCTGACCCGCGCAAATGTCATGGTCGCATCCATTGCCGCTCGCGATCCAATCTTGGTCGAGGTCATGGTGAGGCTTCGTCCCAGCTTGAGGAATTCGCTGGCGGAGGCGGTGAGCAGCTCGAGCGTCGAGTGACCCTCACCGACGTCATCGAGTGCGAAACGGATCCCCTCCGCGCGATATGCGGCGAGGACGCGAGCGAACGCGTCGTAGTCTCGAATCCGCTCGTGCTCAGTGATCTCGAGCACCACGGTCTCGGGGCGTCGCCCGGCGTTCCTCAGGACGAGCAGAAGCTGGTCGACGCCATGGATCGGGTCGAGCAGCGTGGCGGCGCTGATGTTGAGGAAGATCGTCCCCCCGTCTGGAAGCTCTCTGGCCGCATCGACCGCCTTGCGGCGGCACATCCAGTCGAGGTCGCGAATCCGTCCGCCGGTGCGAGCCGCCTCGAAGACCGCTTCGACGGAGTCGATCGCGGCGAAGCCCTCCGGTCGCGCCAGCGCTTCGTAGCCCAGGACCGTTCCGTCGTCGAGACACACGATCGGCTGAAACATCATCGAGATCGGGCCACCTTCGAGGACGCGCATGACCACCTCGGAGTACGACCGCTCGGCGATATCACAAGCCTCGCCGGTCTCATAGGACGACCCGCGGACCCGGTCACCGCCGGCGCGCTTTGCCTCGTAGAGCGACTCGTCGGCACGCTGCCATACCGACATCGGGTCCGCGCCCGCCGGCGCCGCGCTCCATCCGACCGTGAGGCGCACCGGACCGGTCGGAAGCACGAGTGAGTGCATTGCAATACGCATCCGTTCGGCGACAAGCGGAGCACCGAAGACGCCAACCTCGGGGAGGAGTGCGGCGAATTCGTCGCCGCCGACGCGCGCCATCACGTCCCAGCCGCGAACCAGCAAGCCGAGGGTGTGACCGACGACACGGAGCAGCGTGTCTCCGGCCGCGTGGCCGTCGGCGTCGTTGATGTCCTTCAGGCCGTCGACGTCCAGGGAGAGCACGGCGAATGGGAGTCGCGGGATGGTACGCAGCGCACGGTCGAACTC
>JBAPWO010000030.1:0-19744 GCA_049283735.1 Candidatus Dormiibacterota bacterium | reverse complement strand
GGGTGGGAGCGTCGGTATGGCGGTCGCCTCCGACCTCAAGGAGCACGGTCACGACGTCTTCATCCTCGAGGTCGACCCCGAGCAGGTCGCCCGGTTCCAGCCACACGTCGACGTTCGATGGATCGTGGCCGACGCCTGCGAGGTGTCGTCATTGCAAGCCGCAGGCATGGCCGAGGTCGACGTGATGGTGGCGGCCACCGGCGACGACGAGGACAACCTCGTGATCTCGCTGCTGTCGAAGCAGGAGTTCGCGGTTCCGCGAGTGATCGCGCGCGTCAACAACGCAAGCAACCAGTGGCTGTTCACAGAGAGCTGGGGGGTCGACGTCCCGGTTTCGACGCCGCAGCTGTACACCGCGCTCGTCGAAGAGGCGGTGTCGATCGGTTCCCTGGTGCACCTGATGAGCTTCGAGGGAGCGTCGGCGCATCTGCTCGAAGTCACGCTCGCAGAGGATTCGCCCGCCCTCGGCCTGCCGATCGGCGAGCTCGGTCTCCCACGGGAGTCAGCGATTGTCGCCATCGTCCGCCGCGATCACATGATCATTCCCGACCCGGAAACCTGCCTGTGGGCGGGAGACGAGGTGATCGTGCTCGCGATGGTCGAAAGCGAGCGCGCGATCCAGACCATCCTGGTGGGCGACGCGCCGGCGGCGGTCCCCGCACCCACGCTCGCGTAGCCGCAGTCGCGCGGCCTCGCGGGGCACTTCGCATGTACGTCGACGAGCGTCCAGGCCATGATCCTGCGACCGTGTGGCTCCATCATGGCGCGGGGTCCACGCGCGCGTGGGAGGCGTTCCTCCCCGCTGCAGCCGCGGGACACCGGGCGGTCGTCTATGACCGTCGAGGATTCGGGCGCTCGTCCCACGCTCGCCGCCTCACAACCGCCATGTTCGACGAGGACGTTGTGGAGCTGCGCGCGCTGGTCGGTGAACTCGGCGACCAGCCCGTGCATCTGATCGGGCACAGCGACGGCGGCACGGTCGGGCTGCTGCTCGCCGCTCGGGCGCCGGAGCTGGTGCTCAGCGTCGCGGTGGTGTCGGTCCACGTGCGCGCTGACCGCACGACCGTGGCTACACTCCGGCGCATGGGTCCGCCGGAGGAGTGGCCTGAGCCGATGCGGCGCAGCCTTCGGCGCGCTCACGGCGAGGACTGGGTCGACGTGGCCGGCCGCTGGTACACGCTCTGGACGTCACCGGAGTGGGAGTGCTGGAGCGCCGTCGACGAGCTCGCCGCGGTTGGCTGTCCCGTCTATGCGATGCACGGGCTCCACGATGACCTGTCGCCGCCGCTCCACGCGGAGGTGATCGGCGCTGTCCTGCCCGGGGCGCGGGTCGCCTGGGTCGACACGGCGTCGCACGATCCTCACCGCGCCGAGCCGGAGCGCTTTGTCACCGACGTGCAGTCCCTCTGGCGGGACGCCGAGGCCCGCGGTGGCTGAGCACTTCAACTGCAGCGAGTGGCTCGTCGATCGCCACGTCGAAGCCGGGCACGGCGCGCGCACCGCATTGCACTGCGGCGATGCGGCGATCACGTACGCGGAATTGCTCGACGCGGTGAGAGCGGCTTCGGGCGGACTCCGCGGCCTCGGTCTCCGGCCGGAGGAGCGCGTGGTGATGATCCTTCGAGACGGCATCGAGCTCGCGATCGCAATTCTCGCTGCGATGCGGATCGGAGCGGTCGCGCTCCCGGTCAACCCGCTGCTGCCGCCGCGCGATCTCGCGGCTATTGCCCGCGACGCTCGCGCCCGGTGCGCGATCGTCTCCGCCGATGCCATACCGGTGATCGCCGCGCTGACTGCGGATGCAACCGACCTCACCGCGCTGGTACGCGTCGGCCCGAGCGACGGCAGTGACGCCACAGGCGCTCTCTGGTCCGAGGTCCTCGCGAGCGGCGGCGACGGGGGCGCCGACGACACGTCGGCCGAATCCCCCTGTTTCTGGCTTTGCACGTCCGGCACTACCGGCCGCCCCAAGCTCGCGATGCATCGTCACGCCGACGTGCGCACCACCTGCGACGGTTACGCCCGCGAAGTGCTGGCGGTGCAGCCGGGTGACAAGCATCTCTCGGTGGCGCCCATGTTCCACGCCTATGGGTTCGGCAACTCGCTCACGTTCCCGCTCGCCGCGGGCGCGCAGGCGGTGCTCGAACCCACCCGTCCGCCAACCCCGGCGCTCGTTGCGGCGCTGATGGACCGGCACCGGCCGACGCTCTTCTTCGCGGTACCGACCTTTTACGCCGCGCTGATCGCCGCCGACATTCCGGACACGACCTTCGGCTCACTCCGTCAGGCCGTCTCCGCGGGTGAGGCCTTGCCCGCGGAACTGTTCCTGCGCTTCCGCGAACGCTTCGGCGTCGAGATCCTCGACGGGATCGGATCGACGGAGATGACCCACATCTTCATCTCCAACCGTGCCGGTCACGCGGTGCCGGGCGCGTCCGGAACACCGGTCGGCGGGCACGGAGTCCGGGTGCTCGACGACCTGGGCGACGAGGTCCCCGTCGGTTCGCCTGGTCAGCTCTGGGTGACCGGCGCCGCCGCAGCGACCGGCTATTGGTGTCGAAGTGAGGAGACCCGGCGCACGTTCGTCGGGGATTGGGTCGCCACCGGCGACCTGTATGCAGTCGACGCCGATGGGATGTACCGCCACCTCGGCCGTCGCGACGACATGCTGAAGGTCGGCGGCGAGTGGGTCTCCCCCGCCGAGGTGGAGGGTGTGCTGCTCGGCCACGAGTGCGTCGCCGAGGTGGCCGTGGTCGGCGCCCTTGCCGGAGACGGGCTCATGCGCACCGTCGCGTTCGCCGTGCCGCGCCCCGGAGTGCAGTTCGATGCCGACGACGTGCTGGCGCGCTGCCGCGCCGAGCTTGCGGGCTACAAGCGCCCGCGGCGCGTGATCGTCGTCGAGACACTGCCCAAGACCGCGACCGGGAAGGTGATTCGCGCCGATCTCCGGCGCGAGGCGACCCGGGTGCTCGCGGACGGAGGCTGAGCGCCGCTAGGTCAGGTGGACGTACTCGTAGTCCACGGACTGGCCGTTGATGCCGGTGGAAGGCGGAGCGATCCATGCGGCCATCCTGCCGGGCTCGAAGACAGGCTTCATCAGTGACTGGACGTGGTCGAAATCGTCTTCTGTCGGAAGCCAGTCCGATCGATGTCGCTCCCAGCTCTCGGCATCGGTGAGTGCTCCACCCGGAGTCACCCGGTGGCCGGCAAACGCACCCACACGACGGTTGAACCCGTGATGGGGCAGGGCCAACGTCCTGTCGACGCCTGCCTCCTCGAGGATGCGGTTCCAGCGGCGCACGCCGTTGTTGCAATCGGTGAAGTACTCGGATCGGAGATCCTGGTTCAGCGCGATCAGGGCAGGGATATCGGTGCGCTCGATGCGCCCGTCGACGACCACGTCAACGCCGGCGGTGAGCTCGGTGAGCTGGTGGTCGTCGGCCCGGCGCTCTTCCTGCCAGCGCCCCTTGAGGCCGGCGGTGAAGTAGTTGGCCACGTTGGTGGAGCGCTCCCCGCCGAACAGGTCGAGGGAGACGCTGTAGTGGAAATTCAAATAGCGCTGGAGGATGTCGAGCGGAATACCGCCGTGTCGCCCGATGTCATCGGTGTCGTGCTCGCGCATGAGCGCAGCCGTGCGCCGGACCACGCGGTCGATGCCGGTGGTGCCGACCATCATGTGGTGCGCCTCCTCGCGGAGCATGAACCTGCAGGTGCGGGAGAGCGGGTCGAACCCGCTCTCGGCGAGCGTGCCGAGCTGGAATTTCCCGTCGCGGTCGGTGAAGTACGTGAACATGAAGAAGGCGAGCCAGTCTCGTGTCGGTTCATTGAAGGCGCCGAGGATGCGCGGCGCATCCACGCTCCCCGAATGGCGCATGAGGAGCTCCTCAGCCTGCTCGCGCCCTTCGCGGCCGAAGAATGCGTGGAGCAGATAGACCATCGCCCAGAGATGACGGCCCTCCTCGACATTCACCTGAAACAGGTTGCGGAGGTCGTACAGGCTCGGCGCCGTGAATCCGAGCAGTCGCTGCTGCTCCACCGACGCCGGCTCGGTGTCGCCCTGGACGACGAGCAGGCGCTGCAGCTCGGCGCGATATTCCCCGGGCACCTGCTGCCATGCGTGCGTTCCCATGTGCTCGCCAAAGGCGATACGCCGGTCCGGCTCGCGGTCGGCCAGGAAGATTCCCCATCGATACTCCTCGAGCGGGATGTGGCCGAAATGTGCCCAGCCATCGCGGTCCGCGCTGATGGCGGTGCGCAGATACACGTCGCGTGCGATCAGATCCGGTCCGAGGTCACGCCACCACTGCATGAAGCGCGGTTGCCAGGCTTCGAGCGCGCGCTGCAGACGGCGGTCGCCGCGGAGATCCACGTTGTTGGGGATGCGGTCTGTGTAATCGGCGCTGAGGCTCATGTCATACCCGTTCCTTGGCCAGCGACGCGCGTTGACCGCTGCCGTAGCGGCGCAGCGCGCCTGCCGGGCCGATTGCGTTGGGGCGGCTGAACACCCAATTCTGCCAGGCGGTGAGACGGCCGAAGATCTTGGTTTCCATCGTCTCGGGACCGACGAATCGCACGTTCGCCTCCATAGCGGTCAGCGCGTCGGGGCTGAAGGCTGCGCGCTGCTCGAGCGCGATGCGCAGCTCGTCCTCCCAGTCGATGGCATCGGGGGCGAAGGTCACGAGCCCGAGCTCCGATGCTGCAGCGGCGTCAAGGGAAAGCAGCGTTGCCGCTCGAGCCGCCTCGAGATCAGACGCGCGCCCGAAGAATCGCGCCTCGAGGCGTGAGAGGTCATTGCCCATCGGGTACACGCCGGTGTTCGCCTCGGTGATCACGATCACCGCTGGATGCTCAGCCTCCTCCATCGTGCCGTCGAGCATGAACTGCTGGTCGCACGCGAGTGCGAGTTCGAGTAGGAGTCCGCCAAAACATCCGCCCGGTTCGATCGACGCCACCAGGCTGCGGCTGGTCACATCCACACGTTTGAACACGCGCTTGAGCAGGAGCACCACCTCGTTGACGAACCAGTCCGACCGGCGGTGCTCGAGCAGAAACCGGTCGTGGGCGAGGACGCGGGGGATGTCGCCCACCGTCTTGATGACCCAGGTTCCCAATGTGAGCTCGTTGGTTCGGAGGCGAAGGATCAGGTCGTCGAGCTCACGGGCAACGGCGAGCGGCCAGTACCTGCTTCCCAGGTCGCGTGCGGCGTCGACATTCTCCGGAGCAGGCTGCTCAGGCCCGCTGACGGTGATCGTGACCACGCCCGTGGTCCGGTCGAGCGTGGCGGTGACGTGCTCGTAAGCGATCCCATCGCCGTCCGACGATGTGGTGAGTGGTCCGAGTGCAACACCATGCGATGGCTTTGCGCGCGAGGAACCCGCTGCGATCGCCTCGGCGCGGGCGCGCACCACGTCGTCGAACTGTCCACGTGGAATCGCCGCATCGACCAGCCCCCATTTCACCGCCGCCGGTGCCTTGACGCCCTCGCTCTTGGTGACGAAGACGTCGGCGAGATCCCGCCGTACGTGCCGCTTGTCGCCGAGACGGGTCAGGCCGCCGGTCGCCGGGAGCACCGCGAGGAGCGGCAGTTCGGGGAGCGACACCGCCGACGATCCATCGTCGATGAGCAGGATCTCATCGCAGGCGAGCGCCAGCTCGTACCCTCCTCCGGCGGCGGCACCGTTGACGGCCGCGATGTATGTCTGTCCGGAGTTGGCGCTCGCGTCCTCCATCTCCAGCCGCGTCTCGTTCGTGAACTTACAGAAATTGACCTTCCATGGGTGCGTGGCCTGGGCGAGCATCCCGATATTCGCCCCGGCCGAGAAGCATCGGTCCTTCGCCGAGGTGACGACCACGCACCCGACCTCCGGGTGCTCGAAGCGCAGACGCTGGACCGCGTCGTGGAGCTCGATGTCCACGCCCAGGTCGTACGAGTTCAGCTTCATCACGTAGCCCGGACGCAGCCCTCGCTCCTCGTCGACGTCCATCGCGAGCGTCGCCACAGCACCCTCAATGCTGAGGCGCCAGTGCACGTAGTCCTCCGGGTCCGTGGCGAACGACACCGCCGGGACGCGGTCATCGGTCGTGGCGACCTTCTCGGCGGCTTCGAGCGTCATCGACTCATACCTCCGGGGAGTGTGCGAAGTGCCTCCATTATGGACGGCGGATTCCGGACCGCCTTCCCCCCCGAGCCAAGGTGTCGGAGTGCTTGATCCCGGTTTCCATCTCTTACTAGAGTCAGGGAATGGACGGCGAGCCCCATTGAGCGGTGCGCAGGCTGACCGCGTGGCTGGGGCCATGGGGGAGGTCGAGCGGCTCTTCACAACCGCGAGGGTTGCCATCGCTCCCATCGACCCCTCGGATCCGCAGGCTCCGCAGTGCCTGCGCGCGTATTTCTCAGAGCTCGACCAGCGGTTCGAGGTGGGCTTCGACCCGTCACGGAGCATCAGCGCGGACGACGACGAGCTTCGACCGCCGGCTGGACTGCTCGTGCTCGTCTGGCTGGGTGAACACCCGGTCGGCTGCGGGGCGCTCAAGTTCCATGCGGACGAGCCGGCGGAGCTCAAGCGCATGTGGGTCGCGGAATCCGCACGCGGCCTCGGCATTGGTCGCCGCCTGCTGAGCGAGCTTGAACGGCTCGCGGCAGCCGAGGGTGCGCGGACCGTGCGACTCGAGACGAACGGGACGCTGACCGAAGCGATCGCCCTGTATCGGTCGGCGGGGTACGTGGAGGTTCCCGCATTCAACAACGAACCGTACGCGCACCACTGGTTCGAGAAGCAGCTGATCGATGGGGCTGCGACCTAGGGCAGCAGAGCTCAGCGCCCGGTCAACCGCGCAGCGCAGCTGCCTCGTGTGCCTCGAGATCGAGGTGCAGGATGCGGTTGGTCTCCGCGAATCCGAAGCGCTCGTAGAGCGAATATGCTCGCTCGCTTGGATGCACGATCAAATACCCGAGCCCGCGCGCGTGCGCTTCGGCGATCACCGCTTCCACGAGCGCCCCGCCGATGCCGCGGTTACGGTGCTCCTCGAGAACGAATACGCTCTGCACATTGCCCGCCCGGCGGTCGAGCTGCCGAGGCTGCGGAATGCGGTCGAAGATCGCCAGCCATGCCATACCGACGGGGTGCCCGGCACGCTCCGCAATGAATGCGGTGTGGCCCGACTGATGACCGGACCACCAGTCCGTGAACGCCGTCTCGAACTCCGGCTCTGACAGCCCATGTTCATCGCGCTCGGTCGTGCGCCACAGCCAGCGCAGTCGCGCCAGGGCCGCCGCATCGTCAATGCCGGCGCGACGGATTCTCGCGATGGAGTCGCGTCCGTTCGGCACGCAGCGACTATCGCACCGCGAGGCGGCGCGGCGTGGTTTGCGATGCCCGGCCGGAACCGGCGACGGAACTGACCTGCGCTCGGTCATGCTGCATCTCATCAACGAGGCTGCTCGCCATGCGGGCCAGGCCGACGCGACGCGCGAACTGCTGGACGGACTGACCGGCGAATGAGCTGTCAGCGGGCGCGCGTCGGACCTTGGGCGACGACGTCCGCGACCCGGTCGCGCGGCTCGCCAGGCGGGAAGCCCTCGAGCATCCAGGTCACACCGGATTCCTCGAGCTCGGAGACGATATCCGGCACGCGCGCCCGGTCTTCGCGCGAGAGGGCGCAGCGCACCGCGATGTCGATGGTCGGACGGGCGCCAAGGGCCGTCAGCGCGCCACGAAGCTCGCGGGTATCGGCGGGGTTGGGCGGAGGGATCGCGCCGGCAGTCCGAAAGATCGGGAAGCAGCCCTGCAGGTTGGCGATCCGTGCCAACGGCCTGCGATTCGGCCACCGGCACGCGCCCCAGATCGGCAGCGGACTCTGGCGGGGCTTTGGGAGGAGCGGCGGCGCATGCACCACGTAGTGGCGACCGGTGTAGGTCACCGGTTCGCCGGTGAGAAATCGCTGCAGTAACTCGAGCGCCTCGTCGAGCATCTGTCCACGGACGACCGGATCGATCGCCTCGCCGAACGCGCTGAACTCGGACCACCCGTCATCGCCCAGGCCGATGCCGCCGATGAGACGGCCATCGGAGAGCCGATCCAGCGTCGCCATCTGCCGGCTGAGCACCCACGGACGTCGTCTCGGCAGCGGGGTCACGAGCGCGCCGAGACGGATCCGGTTCGTCATCGCTGCTATTCCGGCCATCGTGACCCAGGGATCGGCAACGGCCATGCCGGGCTCGGCGAGCATGTGGTCCCATAAGAAGAACCCATCCCAGCCGGCTTCCTCGGCTGCGACGGCAAGCGCCACCACAAGCTCTGGCTCGGCATATTCGGCGAAGGGTGGCAGGAAGACTCCGAAGCGCACCGCGCGATTATGGGAGCCGGTGGCAGGCGAGCCGGAGGTCAGTCCACGAGTTCGCTGCGGCGGCGCCTCCGGCGTCAGATGACGATCGCGATCTTGACGCCGAGCAGGATGAGCGGCCAGAGGACCACGGCCAGGATGGCCGAAAGGATCGCGCCAATGGTGCCGACGTGGTCGAAGAAATGGTGGGTCGCCGCCACGACGATGCCGATCACGATCCAGATCAGTGGTAGGAGGGAGACACTCGATCGCCTCACGCTTGCACCTCAGGTATGCGTCGCGTCGAAACGCAAGCGCGGTGTTCAGCGATCGTCAGCCGTGTCCTTGAGCGCCTGACCAGCACCCTTCAGCTTGTCGCCGGCGTCACCGACGGCATGCTCGACTTTTCCCGCCGTCTTCTGGGTCTGGCCCTCGGACTCGAGCTCCTTGTCGCCCGTGACCTTGCCCTGCACTTCCTTCGCCTTCCCGGCGATCTGATCAGCTTCACCAGACATTCTCTGACCTCCAGCCGCGGAACCCCCCAGCCAAGACGGATGGTGGGCCCGCGCTCTTATTTGATAGCACAAGTATCACACAATGCACCACCGGATCGGGGGGAGCCGATCTTGATCTGGCCGGCGGGAGACCTGGCGTCGCTGAGGCTGCGCGCGCCCTACCAGTGCTTCAGAAGCCAGTCATACACCGCGCCGAGATGCCGGGCTGTCAGCGTCAGGTGGCCGTCGTCCTCGGTGAGCCGGGCCTCGACTCCGGGGATGTGCTCCGCAAGCCAGACGCCGTGCCCAAATGGGACAAACCGATCTTGCTGCCCATGCAGGAGCAGCACTGGAAGGTGGATGTCACTGAACGCGAAGCCCCACGGTTCGAGGTGCGCGACGCCGTCGTCCCACCACCCCTCGCCCCCGGGACCAAGCCCCGCAGCCGCACTGTCCGCGAGATACTGGGCCAGCTGGGGCGTAAAGACAGCGGCGTCGGCATCGGAGACCAGGGTCTTGATGATGCCCCCGACCTGCTCGCCGGTGGCGCGTAACAGGTCCGTGCGGTCACGCTCGAGCTTGAGCCTCGCCGCCTCCTTGTCCTGGAAGTACAGCCTCGTGTCGTCCGCGTTCATCTCGCCCATCCCGGCGAAATAGTCCAGGCCATCGGCCCCCCAGGGTGCGGGCGAGGCGAGTGACGCCGCCGCCGGGACGAGATCCTGCAGGAGTGCGGCGCACGCCAGCACGTGCGGCCCACCGCCCGAGATGCCCCACATCAAGAGGCGGTCGATGCCGAGCGCCATGCAGATGGCGCGGACATCAGCGGCACAATCGCCGACGGTTCGTCCCGGCTGGGCTGTCGACCCGCCGTAACCAGGACGGTCGTAGGTGATCATCCGTACACCGTGATCGGTGGCGGAGTCGACGTCAGGGCCGTACTGGAGCCGCGAATTCGGGGTGCCGTAGTGCACAAGGACGGGAACACCGTCAGCGGCGCCGCCTTCGGAGACGGCCAGCTGCCGTCCGTCTCGCGCATCGATCACATGCTCCATTGCCATCCACCTCGTAGCCCGGAATGAGTGCCGCAGCGTACCCGGCGCGCGGTCATGCTCGCCCTGCACCGTGCGCCGAGTGGGCGCGGGTCGGCGTCGATGTATGCTCCCGCGGTCGTGAACTCCCGTAACGAACACATCCGTGGCGAGGACGGCCACGAATTCACCGGCTATCTCTCCCTCCCGGCGACCGGAGCGGGTGCGGGCATGGTGGTGGTGCAGGAGATCTTCGGGGTCACCGATTACATCAAGGACGTCTGCACGCGTCTGAGTGACCTCGGCTACGTTGCGCTCGCGCCGGATCTGTACTCGAGGATCGATGGTGAATCGGTCATCGACGAGCGCTCGGACGACTCGCTGCCGCGCGCGTTCGCCTCGATGCAGAAGCTGGACATGACGCAGGCGGCGCGCGACACGGCCACTGCTCTGCAGCATCTGCGCACCGTGCCCGAGGTGAAGAATCGGCGCGCCGGCATCATCGGATTCTGTCTCGGCGGTGGCATGGCGTATCTCGTCGCCGCGGCGTCAGACCCGGACGTGGCCGTCTGCTACTACGGCTCCGCGATTCCGGGCAATCTCGACAAGGCGCCCGATGTCCACTGCCCGGTGCTCTTCCAGTTCGGTGATGCCGATGAGTACATCACCGCCGAGCAGCGTGCGGCGGTCGAGAAGGCATTCGAGGGACGGCCGCACACCGAGTTCCATCTCCATCACGGTCCCAACCACGCGTTTGACAATCACCACGCTGCGATGTTCCATCACGCGGAAGCAGCAGCAGCAGCCTGGAAGCAGACCGCGGCCTTCCTGGAGCGCGAGTTTCCGGCGTAGCCGGCAAGAACCTCAGACCACCTCGATCACGTGTCGACCGCGCGGGACCAGCTCGCCGATGATCGGCGACCCCGGAACCTCGCCGGCGACGAGCAGGCCACCGCTCGTCTGCGCGTCGGCGAGCAGGAGGCGCTCGCGTTCATCGCCGGCCGCGCGACCGCCCCACTTGACGTGCAGCGTGACCCACTCGAGGTTTCGGCGGGTGCCGCCGCTCACGTACCCGGCGTCGAGCGCAGCGCGGGCGCCCTCGAGATACGGCACGGCGTCGGCGTTGATCACGGCGGTGAGGTTGCTCGCGCGCGCCAGCTTGTAGAGGTGACCGAGAAGACCGAATCCGGTGACGTCGGTTGCGCAGCGCGCGCCCGCGGCGAGCGCCGCCTCGGAAGCGGCGCCATTGAGCGCGACCATGGTCTCGACCGCCTGCGGAAAAACCTCGCCGGTCTGCTTGTGCCGGCTGTTGAGCACCCCGATCCCGAGCGGTTTGCTGAGCGAGAGCGGTTGCCCGGCGACTCCGGCGTCGGTGCGGAGCAGCCGGTCCGAAGGCGCCACTCCGGTGACCGCCATGCCGTATTTCGGCTCGGGGTCGTCGACGCTGTGACCACCGGCGACGGGGCATGCGGCCTCGGTTGCGACCGCGAGGCCGCCGCGCAGGACGTCGGCAGCGAGCGTCATGGGCAGGAGGTCGCGCGGCCAGCACACCAGGTTCACGGCGAGGATGGGCCTCCCACCCATCGCATAGATATCGGAGAACGCGTTGGCGGCGGCGATGCGCCCCCAGTCGTAGGCATCGTCGACGACCGGGGTGAAGAAGTCCACGGTGCTGAGCACGGCGATTCCATTGCCGTCCAGGCGGACCGCGGCCGCGTCATCGCCGTGCTCGAGGCCGACGAGCAGCGTTTCGCTGGGCACGCCGATCAGCCCCGCGACCATCTCCTCCAACTCCCCTGGCGGGATCTTGCAGGCACAGCCGCCGCCGTGCGCGTATTCAGTCAGACGCATGCCGCGATGTTCGCAGGTTGACGGCCAGGCCCCACTGTCGCCTACGCTTGTTTGCGGAGGCGTCTGGGCACCTGGTGGGCTTCCTGATCTTCAAAATCAGTGTGACCGAGAATCCCGGTCAAGCGGGTTCGATTCCCGTCCGCCTCCGCCGATTCGGTGGTCTGCAGCCGGCCCGTTGCACGTGAGGTCATCGCGCATGGACACGGATCCGCGCCGGGCGGTCCCGCAGACGGACTCGGTGCTGGCCGACTCGCGCCTCACCGAGCCTCAACGTCGCCTTGGTCGCATCCGCGTGCGTGACACCGTGCGCACGTCCCAGGAACGCGTGCGCGATGGATTGGTGCCGCCCGAGCGGCTGATCGACGATGTCCTCCGCGGCCTGCCGGCCCGGGCAACGAGCCTGCAGCCGGTCATCAACGCCACCGGCACTGTGCTGCATACGAACCTGGGGCGGGCTCCCCTCTCCGGTGCCGCACGCGACGCGCTGCTCGCCGCCGCCGGGTACGTGGATGTCGAATACGACCTCGTCGACGGAAAGCGCGCGCCGCGTGGACGAGGCACCCTGGCCGCACTCCGCGCGACGCTGCCGGACGCGGGCGATGTCATGGTGGTGAACAACGGAGCCGCGGCGCTGCTGCTCGCGGTGACAGTGCTTGCGGCCGGCCGCGAGGTCGTCTGGAGTCGTGGTGAGCTCGTCGAGATCGGTGACGGGTTCCGGCTCCCCGACCTCGTCGCATGTACCGGCGCGACGCTGCGCGAGGTGGGGACGACCAACCGCACCACCCGCGCCGACTACATGGCCGCGCTCGGGGACCGCACCGGGTGTGTGCTCAAGGTGCACACCTCCAATTTCCGGATGACCGGGTTCACCTCGTCGGTCGCGATCAGCGAGCTCACCGGACTCGGCCCTCCTCTTGTGGTGGACGTCGGCTCGGGTCTGCTCGCGCCCGACCGTCTGCTGCCCGAGGAGCCAGACGTCGGGAGCGCCCTGC
This sequence comes from Candidatus Dormiibacterota bacterium, assembly GCA_049283735.1. GTDB lineage: Bacteria > Chloroflexota > Dormibacteria > Aeolococcales > Aeolococcaceae > Palsa-851. The sequence goes on along the minus strand of JBAPWO010000030.1, from coordinate 7,057 downwards.
GCGCCGGCGCGGACGTCGTGACCGCGAGCGGCGACAAGCTGCTCGGCGGGCCGCAGGCCGGGCTCATCGCCGGCAGAGCCGACCTGATCGCGGGGTTCCGGCGGCATCCGCTCGCCCGCGCGCTTCGAGTCGACAAGCTCACCCTGGCGGCGCTCGAGGCGACGCTGAGCGGCCCGCAGCCACCGGCCGCGCTGGCACTGCATGCCGATCCGAACCTGTTGCGCTCTCGCGCCGAGACCATCGTCGCGCGGCTGGGCGGCGACGCCGGTGTCGTCCCGAGTGCGGGGGCGGTCGGCGGGGGCAGTGGACCCGGTGTCTCGCTGCCCGGCTGGGCGGTGAGCCTTCCCGAGCGCTATGCCCCGCGACTGCGCACCGGTGACCCCGTGGTGGTGGCCCGGCTCGAGGGCGGCCGGTGCCTTCTCGATCTTCGCTGCATCCCACCGGCGTCCGACGACGCGCTGGTTGAGGCGGTGCTCGCGTGCAGGTGATCGCGACCGCGGGGCACGTCGACCATGGGAAGTCGAGGCTGGTGCGGGCGCTGACCGGAATGGAGCCCGACCGGTGGGCCGAGGAGCGCCGCCGCGGCATGACGATCGACCTTGGTTATGCGTGGACCACACTGCCCTCGGGACTTGAGATCGCGTTCGTCGACGTTCCCGGCCACGAGCGCTTCATGACCAACATGCTCGCCGGGGTGGGCCCCGTCCCCGCGGCCCTGCTGGTGATCGCCGCCGACGAGGGCTGGCGCGCGCAGACCGACGAGCACGTCAAGGCGCTCGACGCGCTCGGGGTCCGTCACGGCGTGGTGGCTGTCACCCGCTGCGACCTTGCCGATGCCAGCGCGGCGATCGAGCAGGCGGGCGAACTCCTTGCCGCCACCACGCTGGCGGGCATCCCGGCGGTCAGCGTCTCCGGTCAGACCGGGGCCGGCTTGGCGGCTCTCCGAGCCGCCCTTGATGTCGTCGCGAGCGAGTTGCCGCCGCCCGACCCCGAGGCGCGAATCCGTCTCTGGGTGGATCGCTCGTTCACCGTCCGGGGGAGCGGCACCGTGGTCACCGGAACGCTCGCGGCCGGAACCCTGCGCCGGGGCGACGTGCTCGAACTTCGCGACTCCACAGTATCGGTGCGAGCCCTCCAGCGACTCGGGCAACCGGCGGACCAAGTGACCGCGCCTGCTCGCGTTGCCCTGAACCTCCGCGGCGTTGCCCATGGCGACGTCCGGCGCGGCGACGCGCTGCTGACCCCGGGAGCGTGGCGGCGCACCAACGTGGTGGATGCCCGTGTCGAGGGTGGGGGTCTGCCGAGCCATGTCGTGCTCCACGTGGGGGCGGCGGCCGTGCCCGCGAGAGTCCGCAGGCTGGACAAGCTCAGCCCGGCCGGCTCATCGCCGGGCTCGTCGCCCGACTCCTTGCCGGACTCCTTGCCAGACTCCTTGCCGGGCTCTTGGCCGGGCTCTCGTCCGGGCTCATGCGTTGCACGTCTGCTGCTCGATGCGGCGCTGCCGCTCCAGGTTGGCGACCGCGTGCTGCTCAGGGACCCGGGCCGCCGTCAGATCATCGGCGGCGCGACGGTGCTCGACCCGGCGCCGCCTGCACTGCGGCGGCGAGGCGCCGCAAGTGCTCGTGCCGCGTCGCTTGCCGAGGATCGCGGAGCCCCGGATGCCGGTGTGGAACTCTCCCGCCGTGGCGCCGTCAGCCGCTCGTTTCTGCGCGAGATCGGCGTCCCCGTGGGTGACACGCCGCCGCCCGGGGTGATCTCGGCCGGGTCGTGGCTCGTCACCGAGCCACTCTGGGAGCAATGGCGGCGCGGGCTCCGCGATGCCGCCGAGCGCCGCCCCGGCTCGCTGCTCGACGCCGGTGTGGGTCATGCGGATCTTGTGCGCGCCCTCAGACTCGAGGAGCCGCACCTCCTGAGCGCTCTGCTGAGGTCGTGCCCCGAGCTCGAGGACGTCGATGGCCGGGTTCGCACCCGCGGGACCGCGCCGGCACTCCGCCAGGACGTCGAGGATGCGGTGTCGCGTCTCGTCATGTCGCTGCGCGCCGAGCCCTTCGCGGCGCCGGATCAGCAGCGGATCGCCGCTCTCGGGCTGGGACCGCGCGAACTCGGTGCGGCGGCTGCGGCGCGAGCCATCCTGCTGTTGCCCGGGAACATCGCATTGCTCCCCAGCGCGCCGGACATCGCCGCCGAACGCCTCCGCGAATTGCCACAGCCATTCACGCTCTCGGCGGCGCGCCAGGCGCTCGGCACCACCCGTCGCGTCGCAGTCCCGCTTCTGGAGCATCTCGACCGGATCGGCGTCACCGAGCGAATCGACGGGGACCTGCGCCGTTTGCGCGTGCCCGCTGCGGTCGGCGCCTAGCGGCGACGGACCCCGCCGTCCATGATTTCATCGAGGCGCTGACGCTGCGGCACCACCGTGTACCGGGGGTCGCGCGCCGACTCCTGCCCGGCTTCGAAGATGGCGAAGCGGGTGCAGGCCGCACCTGCGAGCAGCGCCGCACCCGAGACTCGCGCGGCTCGCGGATGGCGGCCGAGGATGAGCGCTCCCAGGGCCCCTCCAATCGTCAGCGCGCGGCTCGCGTCGAGAAGCCGTTTGGCGGTTCCGTGGCGAAGCGTCTCGGCGCTGAGGCCCATGCTCCGTCCCATCTGCGCCTCCATGGCGAGTGCCATCGCCGCCCCGCCCACCGCCATGCGCCGCGCCGGCGCGGCCTGCTCCACACACGTGCCGAGCATGGCAAAACCTCCCGCGGATGCTGCCGCGGACGCCACGAACACGAGCGGGAGCTCACCACGGGCGGCGTGCCAGGCCGGGGTCGCCGTGTCGGAGAGGAGGACTCCGGTGTATGAAGCAAGCGCTGGTGCAAGCATGGCCGCGATCAGTCCCGCGGGCCGCGCACCCAGACTGAGAAGCCGTCCGGCGATCGGGACCCGGCGCGGCAGCATTTCGGCCACCTCCGCCGCCCCGGCAAGGCTCGCCAGCGGAGCGTACGTTGCGAGGATCCACGTGCCCATCGACATAGGCGACGTGGGTTTGGCCGTTCGCAGCATGTTCAGAAACCGCGTTGGTCTGCCGAGATCGTGGATCAGGGCGGCGCTCCCGGCTGCGGCGCCGGCGACCGCCCCGATTCGCGCCACCCGGCGCAGCTCCGGCAGATTCCTGAGGTCAGCACCGGCCGCCAGCAGGGACGACCCGGCGGCCAACCCACCGAGAAAGAGGTATGCGGGGATGTCGGCCTTCCACGGCGAGGCCTTCACCACCGGACGCCCGTAGTAGGAGGTGAAGGTCGCCGGCGGGACCATGCGCCGCTCGCCGTCGCGACCGCCACCGCCCCGGCGCCGGCGTCGGGGCGCGGTGTCCGCAGGGTGCGTTGCCGGCGGCTCCACGGTCACGGGCGAGCCCGGACAAATGCCGCCGTCGCGCCGGCGAGCAGAGCCACACCCGCCATCGCAGCGGTCCGCCACATCGCCGGGAGATCTCGGGTGGTGACCACCGGATCGGGCGGCAACCCATAGACCTCGGGCTCGTCCAGGATCAGGAAGAACGCGCCGGCTCCGCCGATGCCATCAGCCGGATCCGCCCCGTAGAGCCGGGCGTCGGCGACGCCCGCGGCGTGCAGCTCCTCGACGCGGTGCTGGGCGCGGACTCGCAGCTCGTCGAGATCGCCGTACTGGATCGACTGCGTCGGGCACGCCTGCGCACACGCCGGAGTCATGCCCTCGCCAAGGCGGTCGTAGCAGAGCGTGCACTTCTGGGCGATGCCGACGTTCCTCGCGCCCGCCGGGCCTTCGCGGCGGTCGATGACACCAAAGGGACACGCCGGAACGCAATACCCGCAGCCGTTGCAGATGTCGTCCTGGATGACCACGGTCCCGAACTCGGTGCGCGTCAACGATCCGGTCGGGCAGACGTCGAGACACGCGGCGTGGGTGCAATGCTTGCAGACGTCCGACGACATCAGCCACCGGATGCCGGCCTCCCCTCCCACCGGAGCTGCGTTCTGGCCAGGTGTGGCGGCAACTACAGGGAGCGGCGTGAAGCCGGTCGCGTCGGCGGGACGGCGTGGCTGTTCGATGAAGGCCACGTGGCGCCAGGTGCTGGCACCGAGTGCCCCAGTGTTGTCGTAGGACATCCCGAGCATCTGCAGTCCGTCCTCGGGGATGCCGTTCCACTCCTTGCAGGCCACCTCGCACGCCTTGCAGCCGATGCAGATGGAACTGTCCGTGAAAAACCCCTTGCGCGGCGGAGCATCCGTCCAGCCCGCGGCCACGGCCGGGTCGGGCGCGGTCGACCATCGCTCCATCACGGTGGGTCCTCGGGTGGCGTCACCCGCACGGTGCCGGTGTCGATGGTCAGGCGCGCGCGTCGCCGGTACTCCTCGACGTAGCGCGGCAGCGCTGCGCCGGTGGGCCGCCTGCCCGGTTGGATGTCGCACGACGCGGCTTTCGACTCCTGGATGTGCACGTTGGGATCGAGCGCGATGCCCATGACGTCGTTCGCGGAATCACCGCTGACGATCGCCCCGCCGCCGCCCACCCCCCAGTGGTACGGGAGTCCGATCTGGTGGATCGTGCGTCCACCGATGGTGAGTGGGGTCATCCGCTCGGTGACCAGCACCCTCGCCTCGATCGCGGTCCGCGCCGTGACGATGGTCGCCCAGCCGAGGTGCTCCAGGCCGCGCTCGTCCGCAAGCTCCGGCGAGACTTCGCAGAAGAACTCCGGCTGCAGCTCGGCGAGGTACGGCGACCAGCGGCTCATGCCACCTGCGGTGTGATGCTCGGTGAGCCGGTAGGTGGTCACGATGTAGGGGAACACGTCGGATCCCGGCTCCGGTGGCGACGGGGTTGTCAGATTCTCATTGCGCGGGAACATGTCCCGTGTGGGGTTCGATTGCTGCGCATGCAACGCGTTGCGAATCGGCGATTCAACCGGCTCGTAGTGCACCGGCAGCGGCCCGTCGAGCAGTCCGCTCGGAGCGTAGAGCCACGCCTTCCCGTCCGCCTGCATGATGAAGGGGTCGTCACCGGCGAGCCCGTCGGGCCCGACGGCGCCCGGCTCGGGACGAAACGACGGCGCCTTGGTCGCCTGGAAGTCCGGGACGTCGTGCCCGGACCATTTCCCCGTGGCCTCGTCCCACCAGACATACGCTTTGCGTTCGCTCCAGGGCTTGCCTTCCGGGTCGGCCGACGCGCGGTTGTAGAGAATCCGCCGGTTCATCGGCCAGGCCCACCCCCAGTCGGGTGCGACCCATGACTGCTCCGATCCCGGCTTCCGCATCGCCGACCGGTTGACGCCGTCGCTGTACACCCCGGTGTAAATCCAGCAGCCACCCGATGTGGAGCCGTCCGCCTTCATCTCGACGAAGCTGCTGAGCATCTGCCCAGCCTTCTCTCCGCTGAGGTGGCGACCGTTGATCTCGCGCAAAACCGCCTCGGCATCGGGCTCCTCCCCGGCAAGCAGCGGGTAGTCCCACGCCAGCGTGCGCAGCGGCAGGTCGCGTTCCTGCGGTGACGTCTCGAGACGCTCGCGCATCAGCCTGCCGAGGTGATAGAAGAAGTGGAGCTCGCTGCGACAGTCGCCCGATGGCTCGACTGCCTTGTGGTGCCACTGGAGCAGGCGTTGGGTCTGCGTGAAGGTGCCGTCCTTCTCGGTGTGTGCCGCGGCCGGAAGGAAGAACACCTCGGTGCCGATGTCCTCGGTGCGCATCTCGCCGGTGGCGATCTCCGGACCGTCCTTCCAGAACGTGGCGGACTCGATCAGGTTGAAGTCCCGAACCACCAGCCACTTCAGGTGGGACATGGCGAGTCGCTGCAGCTTGCCGTTCGCGGACCCCACTGCGGGATTCTGCCCGAGCAGGAAATAGCCCTCGACCTTGTCGTCGAGCATGTCGACGATCGTCTGGTAGTTGCTGTGGTCGCCACTGATGCGCGGGAGCAATTCGAAGCCGAAGTCGTTGTCCGGCGTCGCAGCATCACCCCACCATGCTTTGAGCATGCTGACGACATATGTGTCCGCTGCCGTCCAGAAGCCCTTCTGTCCGTCGCTCTTGATCGACGCGAGGTACGCGCGGAGATCCGGATGCACCCCCGCTTTCGGCATCGGGAGATACCCGGGGAGCAGATCGAAGAGCGTGGGAATGTCCGTCGATCCCTGGATGCTCGCGTGCCCGCGAAGCGCCAGGATGCCGCCGCCCGGACGGCCGATGTTGCCGAGCAGCAGCTGGATGATGGCCGCACCGCGGATGTACTGGACGCCGACGGAGTGCTGCGTCCACCCGACCGAATACACCCACGCGGTCGTGCGCTCGCGACCGCTGTTGGCGGTGACCGCCTCGCATACCGTCGTGAACTGCGCGGCTGGGACACCGCAGATGCGCTCGACCACCTCGGGGGTGTACCGCGCGTAGTGACGCTTGAGAATCTGAAAGACGCAGAAGGGATCCTGGAGGCTTTCATCGCGCCGGACCTCCGAATGGGGCAGGGCTGCGCCGCGGCCACCGAGCTCGTCGCCGCCACCAACCGCGTGCGCCGCCGGCTGCCTGCCCGGCACCACCCGCGAGCCCGCGGCCGCGGCCGTCTCCATCCCCTCGTACGCCCAGCTGGTCGTGTCATACGTCCCGGTCGTCGGGTCGAAGCCGGAGAAGAGGCCGCCGAGCTGGTCGGCATCCTGGAAGTCCTCACTGACGATCGTGGCCGCGTTGGTGTAGCGCACCACGTACTCGCGGAAATACTTCTCGGTGCTGAGGATGTAGTTGATGATTCCGCCAAGGAAGGCAATATCGCTGCCGGCCCTGATGGGCACGAACACGTCGGCCATCGCCGATGTCCTGGTGAAGCGCGGGTCGATGTGGATGATGGTCGCGCCCCGCGCCTTTGCCTCCATGACCCACTGAAATCCAACCGGGTGACACTCGGCCATGTTCGAGCCCTGGATCACGATGCAGTCAGCGTTCTGCAGGTCCTGCTGGAAGGTCGTGGCTCCGCCCCGTCCGAACGATGTCCCCAGACTGGGGACGGTGGAGCTGTGTCAAATACGGGCCTGGTTCTCGACCTGCACGAC
>JBAPWO010000029.1:0-4379 GCA_049283735.1 Candidatus Dormiibacterota bacterium | reverse complement strand
CCGCGAACGTCAGCGTGTACGCGTTGATGGTCCACTCCAGCTGCTGGAGATTTGCGTGGAGGTCATGACGGATCACCGGCAAGGCGGTCGTCACGACCAAGTTCCTGACGGTAGGGTTCCCGAACATAAAAAGGGCCCACCGGCGTGGCGACCGATGGGCCCAGGAGGGAATGTGGGTTGCTAGTTGATCGTGCGGTCTGCCCTCCGGAGTAGGCGCGCGGCGCGAGCCCGGACGATGTCGCGGTGAATCCCGGCCGTCCCACCGATGACGGCACCGATCGCGCATCCGATCCAGAATCCGGTCATCGCCAGAGCCTCCGCCAGAACCCGGCGCGAGCCAGCAGGCGTCCCACGGCGATATTCCGGACGCGCTTGACCACCCGGTGGTTCTTGACTGCACGGAGGTTGGCGCTCATGCGGGCAGCGCGGTAGAGGAGTTCGGTGGTAGTCACAGCACACCCGCCCACTGGCTGACGACCCAGCCCGCGATCGGCGCCACGACGGTCCACACGAGGATCACCCAGACGGCGGCCGCGATCGCCCAGAGCCAGACGGGGCGCTCATACACGTGCACGTGGTGCTTGGGCTCGCGCCGGGCGGACGGCGCGCCGCGCTCCGACTTCCACGTGGACTTCCAAGTAGGCCGGTACGTCCGTTGGCGCACGTCGTTCACGAGCCCGTACCGGCGTGGATCGTCGCCGCGAGGCGAGCGTGCCCGGCCTCATCGACGGTCGCGTTGACCGCGTCCTCGGACGGCTCCACCTTCCACCCGGTCATCGCCATCCAGCGCGAGTGAAGCTCAGACCCGTAGGCGTTCGCGTCGGCCTCGGAGGCGAACCGCAGACCGTTGGACGTGTATACCTCCGGACGATCGTCCATCGTGTGGACGCTGCACTTGTACGACGTAGGCGATGGCTCGGTCGCGGCGCGACGATCCCGGAGGTGTTCGAGTGGCCGCAGGTGGTCGTACGCGGTGGACAGCGCGATCCCGTAATGGTCGCGGATCGCCTCTGCGAGTTGCTTGTGGGTCATCACGCCAACGCGGATCGCGTCCCCCACCTCATCGGGGCGCTCCAGTAGCGGTTCGCGGATCAGGGGTTCGTGGATCACCTTGCCTCCTTGAGTGTCTGATACAGCTGGAACAGAAACCAAGCGAACGTGGTTGATGGGCGCTGCAGCCCGGCCGAACATCGCGCCGATGCACGGGTCAGCGGGCAGACGGTTCAGCGCCTCGCGGATCGCGCGGTCCTCAATCGCGCGGCGGTTGTCAAGGTCCATTTCGTCACGCGCGGCCCGGTTGATCAGAGCAGCGTCTTGCTCATCCTGCATCGTGGGCGCTCGATTTCGAACGACCCCGACATTAGCGTCATCACCGTCAGCGTTCGATTCCGAACGGTCCTTGTGTACAGTGCTCTTGGCGATCCCAAGCACCTGGGCGACTTGCCCCATCGACAGACCTTGCCTCCTTGAGTGTCTGATACAGCTGGAACAGAAACCAAGCGAACGTGGCGACCAGCAGGAGCCAGCGGAGTAGCTCGCCGATCGCCTCCCACCTCCGGGGCACCGGGACGCTGCAACTACCATCCCGGTGCCCCACTTCGCGGTCAGTCATAGGCGAGAGCATGACTACACCGTTGTAGTAAGTCAAGCGCCAACACAAGGTTCTGTGTAGCTTGTCGGATCGAGTAGCGCGGGATGATCTACGGGTGGGCAACCCTCGCGATCCGGACGCGCACCTCACCTGTGAGTGGTGCGAACAACGGTTCTGGGGGCAACGCGGTAAGCGGTTCTGCGGTCCGGCGTGCCGCACCGAGTGGCGGCGATCCACGCCGATCCCGCACGGCGGCGGCGGTCGGCCCCACCCCGTAGGCTCCAGGACGGTCAACAAGGATGGCTACGTCTCCATACGGACGGCCACCCGGTACAGGCCGGAGCACCACGTCGTTATGGAGGCGATGATCGGCCGTCTGCTTCGCGAGGGTGAGAACGTCCACCACAAGAACGGTGTGAAGGCCGATAACCGGCCGGAGAACCTGGAGTTGTGGGCCGTCGTGCAGCCCGCTGGACAACGGGCTCTGGACCTGCTCCTTTGGGCCGATGAGATTCAGGCGCGATACGGTCCGCTGCGGAGCTTCCTCGCAGGCTCCTGAAGCTCGATCCTGCCAACGTCGTTGCCTACGCGGCCGGTCAGGCTACGCGGACACCTCGGTATCCTCGGGCTCATCCTCGACAACGTCCTGGCCAGCCCAGCGGCCACGTTGTGCCGTCCGGCGCGGAGCGGCGACATCGAGGATGCCGAGGATGTCAAGCACCGCGTCGCGAGCTTCGTCCGACGCGTACAGCGGCGACGTGGGGGATGACCTCGGCCTCAGCCCGCCTTTCTGGAGCCGGTAGGCGCGGTCCACGCACAGCGCGTACTTGTCGATCATCCCGTCCAGAACGTGCGGCGACGCATCGGCAGGGTACCCAGCCCCATGCGGAGCCGCCGAACACGGTCCGGCGACCACGACACTCGTTGCAGGCTGCTTCGCTCTCGGCGATCTCACGAGACGACGTGCCCGGTGAAGCTCTTTCGCTCCAGGAGCCCGTTGGAGCGGAGCCACGCAGCGTCGGCATCCTCCCGGGCGCGGATCTGGCGAGCGACGCGATCAGCCGTGGCCTTGGCGGCGTTCGCTCGGCGCGCGGCCGTCTGCGCCTCGGTCTTCATCTGACCGGCTCGGCGCGCGTTCTCCGGATTCTGCAGGTGCTTCACGTTCAAGCTCCAAGGTAGGTGGGGCCAGCCGGAGGGTATGAGCGCCTGCGGCCCGGCTGACCCCGATGGAAACGTCTGGCTACGCGTGCATGGCGAGCGTGACACCCGCCTTGGAATCGTAGATGGCCCCGTCAGCGAACTCGGCGACGATCAGGGCACCGAGGAGCGCATCCGCGTACCTTTCGACCAGCGGTATGGAGATCACACCGCCCGTCCGGATGACGTAGTAACGGCTGAAGTCCGCGAACACGATTGACTTGTTAGTCGCGGTGGGAGCCGGTGCGCTGTCGTTGATGACCACCGGCCGTCCGAGGATCGCGGCCGGACCGAATGCAGGATTCCAGAGTGGCTTGCCGGCAGAATCTTCCAAGTCCTGCAGGAGCTTCCACGTCGCGGTTGACATCATCCATGACGCGGTGTTGCGGTACGCGACGTTGAGCGAGGTGTACAGCGCAACGATCTCCGTCCACGTGATCGCGGTCGGCGAGGCGGTCGTCACCGATGCGGTGGCCGTGAATGCACCCTGCGGCTGAGCTGACCCCGTCCCAGTGGCGAAATATGGCTCCTGGCCCAGCGCGAGCCTGAGCCCACCAATCTCGGCGAGCAGACCCACGAGGTCAACGCCTCCCACCCGGCTCGGACGGTTCGCGACCACGCCGGGCTCGAACTTGCTCACGCCCTGCGGCATGGGGGTGTACGCGGTGTCCGTCACGAGTGAGAAGGGATACAAGATCCCGGGGCACACGAACGGAAACCCATGCAGGGTCACGGCCGCGAATACCGGGTCAGTGGCCTCATTGGGCACCGTGTTCTCGGCGAGAATCGTGGCCGCGCCAGCCGAACTCGCGTCAGTGGTCGGCAGCGGCAGTGTCCGGCTGTCACCCGGCGTCTCCAGGATCTTCGCGACGGAGCGCATGGCCCCGTTGAAGCTCTGGGAAACGGCAACGGCATTGCCGAAGTCCTGAGGCACGAGGTATGCCCCGCTGGAGCCCGTTCCGTGAGTCTGGTCGCGCACCTCGCCATAGGTCAGGGCGTCGCGGTGCTCGGCCGAGATTGAGTTGGAGCGCAGACGGCTGGTCCACGCGGACCGATACGATGGCGAGCGGGGACCAGCGATCTGCTCGGGATCGGCGCGACGGCGCACCTCCGGCGACATGTTGCGCATACGCTGCTCGGCTTCCTGGGTCGCCTGGGCGATCCGGCGCGCAGACGCGAACAGCGCACCCTCGGCCAGCGACACATCGCGGTCCATCGGCACGGCAGACGCCTCGCGCAGCTCGTCCACGAGTGCAGAGCGCGCCTCGCGCTCGGCCGCACTATCCGGCGTCCATCCGCGAATCGCGGCAAGCTCGGCGTCTCTGTCCATGTCCTATCCCCTTCCGTTGCCGCTGATATCGGCGAGTGTTGATGTTCTTGGTGCGTCCGTCAGGTCGGTGAGGTCGTCCAGGACGTAGGCCGCCTTGGCGCCTTCGCCCACCCTGCGTCCGGCCTTGATCTCGGCCTTCTGCGGATCGGCCGACACGATGTCTGCGGCGGTGGTCTGGACGTCCGAGATCGCCTCGCGTGCGCCGAATCCCGGACCCTTGTCGTGGAACCTGATGATCTTTGTGCGGGCCAGTGCCGTTCC
>JBAPWO010000028.1:0-34843 GCA_049283735.1 Candidatus Dormiibacterota bacterium | reverse complement strand
ATCCCACAACGCTCGGGCTGCAACCGAGAACGCACCGACCCCCGGGAGCACCACGCCGTCGCACGCGAGGATCGTGCCGGGGTCAGCGCTGATGACCGGCTCCGCGCCCGCGACTTGGAGCGCGCGCTCGACGCTGCGCAGGTTGCCGACCCCGTAGTCGCAGACGCCGACGCGCGGGATCACAGCGTCCCTTTCGTCGACGGCACCCCACCACCGACGACGCGAAACGCCTCGCGCGTGGCCAGGCCGAGCGCCTTGAATGCGGCTTCGGCGATGTGATGGAGGTTGTCGCCGCGGATGCAGTCCATGTGGATGGTGGCGCCGGCCGCCTGTGCATAGCCCTTGACGAATTCCGCGATGACCTCCACGTCGAAATCATTGATGCGTCCGTGCAGCGGTTCCATCGCGTAGACGACGTGTGGGCGGCGCCCGTAGTCGACGACGCAGCGCACCAGTGACTCGTCGAGCGGCGCGTGCGCCTCACCGAATCGCCTGATGCCGTCACGGTTGCCGAGCGCGTCGCTCACCGCCGCCCCGAGCACGAGGCCGACGTCCTCCACCAGGTGGTGGGCGTCGACGTCGATGTCGCCGGCGCCCTCGAGCGCGACGTCCATGCCGCTGTACTTGGTGAACGCTTCGATCATGTGCTTGAAGAACGGCAGTGGCAAGGTGATCGCGGCGGTGCCGGTGCCGTCGATGGTCACGCCGGCGCTGATCTGTGTCTCGCGCGTGTCCCGCCGTGTGCTGGCGGTGCGCAACTCCGACGTCATGGTTCGCGCCCGACGCGCATCCGAGCACGAATCGCTCCCTCGTGCGCGGCCAGTCCCTCGGCCTCGGCGATGCAGATCGCGACCGGAGCCAGCGCATCGAACTCGGAGTCCGAGAGGTGCACGACGCTCGGCCACCGGACGAAGTCCATCACCGCGAGTGGTCCTCGATATCGAGCAGCCCCCTGGGTCGGCAGGGTGTGGTTCGGACCTGCCACGTAGTCTCCGATGCTCACCGGGGACATCGACCCCACGAACACCGCGCCGGCGTTGCGCACCGAGGCGCGCAGCGACTCCGCGGCCGCGCCCTGGAGCGAGAGATGCTCGGGGGCGAAGGCGGCCGCGAGCGTGACCATCTCCTCCGGGGACGTGCAGCGCACGACCGCCGCATGCCTGCCCGCCGCGATGCCGATGATCGCCTGCCGCACCGCATCGCCGGCGATAGCGGCGAACCGTGTGGCGATCGACCCGGTGAGCACGGCGTCGTCGGTGAGGCACACTGCCCATGCGAGCGGATCGTGCTCGAGCTGCGACACGAGATCGGCGGCGACCATCTCGGGATCCGCCCCGGCGGTGGCGATGACGACGATCTCGCTTGGTCCGGCAAGCTGATCGATGCCCACGGCGCCGAACACCTCGTGCTTCGCCAGGGTCACGAACGCGTTGCCGGGCCCCACGATCTTGTCCACCCGATCGATGCTCTCGGTGCCGAACGCGAGCGCCGCGATCGCCTGCGCGCCACCGGCGGCGACGAGCTCGCGCACGCCGAGCAGGTGCGCCGCGGCCGCGACCAGGGGATGGACCCCACCGTTCGGTGCCGGTGGGCTGGCGACCACGATGCGCTCGACGCCCGCCACCTGCGCGGGGATCACAGACATGAGCACGGTGCTCGGGTAGGCAGCGCGCCCGCCGGGCACGTAGCAGCCGGCGCGACCGAGCGGCACCGGGTGCAGCCATGCGCCGCCCGCGCCGCGATCGAGCACGTCAACCTGCAGCGCGTGGAACTCGCGGAGCCGCTGCGCCGCGGCCGTGAGCGCATTGCGCAGCGGTTGCCCGAGCCCATCCCATGCCGCCTCCATGGTCGCGCGATCGACGTGGACCGACTCGACGTCGACACCGTCGATCCGGTACGTCCACTCGCGAAGTGCGGCGTCCCCGCGGGTGCGGACATCGGCGATGATCTCCCGCACCGCGTCGCGCGCGTCGATCTCACGGTGGAAGAGCCGTTCGAGGCGCTCGGTGGTCGCCGGATCGATGTCGGTCGCGGAGAATCCCACGCGCTCGCGCTCGACGATGACGGCTCGGAACTGCGCGGGATCGAGAACGGCGAGCTCGATGGTCACGCGGCACCTGCGGTGAGGCGCAGCGCTGCGGCGCGCCGGAGCGCGAGCGCGAGTGCCCCCACCGACTCGTTGCGAGTCTTGAGCGCCGCATGGTTGGCGATCAGCCGAGCCGTGGACGTCCCCGCCTCGGCGATCTCGACCAGGTTGTTCGCCGCCAGCGTCCGTCCGGTCGCGGTGATGTCGAGCACGCAGTCGGCGAGACCGGTCAGCGGCGCAAGCTCCACCGACCCGTGCAGACGGATCACCACAACGTTCAACGAGCGCGCGGCGAAGAAACGGCGTGCGGATACCGGATATTTGGTCGCGACCCGCACCGCCTGCGGCCACACCCCACGCGCGAGCACCGAATCGCGGGGAGCGGCGACCACGAGGCGGCACTGACCGAAGCCGAGGTCGGCGAGCTCGTAGCATTCACGGCTGCTCTCCCAGAGCACGTCCTTGCCGACGATGCCGCATTCGCAGCCGCCCATCTCCACGTAGACGGGCACATCCGTCGGGCGCACCTTCACATACACGTCGTCGCCGTCGCGAATGCTCAGCTCCCGGTCGAAACGCGCTGGATCGAGATGGGTGATCCCCGCAGCGTCGAGCAGACCGCACGCGCTCTCGAACAGCGTTCCCCCAGGGAGCGCGACGCGCAAGCCCTTCACGGCACACGCGCAACGAGCGCGGCCAGCGCCGCGTCGACGGTGCCCTGCTCGTCGCGTCCGAGATGTGACCAGCGAGCGCCGGAAGGGCTCACCCGGACGTCACCGACACCTCCCGCGGCGAGATCGCATGCGCAGGCAACGGCACCCCGGCGCAGGCCGCGCGCCAGCTTGAGCGCATCCGCATGCGCGCCGTCGTCCCAGCTGACCTGGAGCACATCGGGTGCGGCGAGCACGCCCGCGCGGCGCACGATGCTGTCCTGGCAGCGATCAACGTGGAGCACGAAGCCGGTTGCGGGGAGTGCCGCACCAAAGCGAGCGAGCAGCGTGTCGTACCGTCCCCCCGACCCCAGCGCGAAGCCAGAGTCCTCGCTGAAGACCTCGAACGTCGGTCCGGTGTAGTAGCCCCAGTCGCGGACCGCGCCGAGATCGAGGTGCACCCGGTCGGTGATGGCGTGCGCGTCGAGCAGATCCCACAGGTGGGCCAGCTCCTCGAGTGCGCGATGCGGCCGTTCGCCGCGGAGTCCCCCGGCGGCGGTGTCGAGGATCTCGCGGCCGCCGCGAAGCGTTGGAAATGCGAGCAGCAGGCGGCGCTCCGCGTCCGCGGCGTCGGTGCCCTCCAGCGCCGACTCCACCGCGACCAGGTCGCGGCGCGCGAGCGCGGCGAGCACCTCCTCGCGCGCGGTCGCGTCCAGCCCCGCGGAATCGAGCAGCCCCGGGATGAAGTCCGCGTGACCGACGTCGACCTGGATGTGCTCCACGCCACCGCGTTCGAGCGCCGCCGCGGCAAGCGCGATGCACTCGGCATCGGCGGCCAGACCGCCGGCGCCGACGAGCTCGCAGCCCGCCTGGAGGCTCTCGCGGCGCCGTCCCGCGTTGAGCGCCTGGTTGCGCAGCACCGAGCCCGCGTAGCAGAGGCGGAGTGGAAACGGCCCGTCGTGCAATTGGGTCGCGACCACGCGAGCCACGCTCACGGTGCGCTCGCCCACGAGCGCGAGCAACGCTCCATCCGAGTCCATGAACCGGAAGAGGGCCGACTGCTGCACACCGCCGACACCTGCCGCGATCGTGTCCAGAGGCTCGATCAGGGGGGTGACCATGAAGCCGTAACCCCATGCCTCGAAGGTCTCGATGAACCGATCGGTGAGCACCCGGCGGCGGCCTGCCGGACCCACGAGGTGATCGGCGAATCCATCGGCGCGCCCGCGAACCGATGCGCCGGGCGGCAGCGCGTCGAGGCCTGTCATGCGGGGATTCTACGTGCGACGGTCGAAATCCGAGATCGCGGCGAGCAGGCGACGGGTCGCCGCGGCGTCGGCGACTGTGATCCTCAGAGCGCCGTCCAGGCCGGGAATCGCGAAGTGGCGCACGAGAATCCGCGCATCCCGGAGGCGGGCTGCGATCGCGGCCGCGCTGATCCCCGGAGGCGGCGACGCGAACACGAAATTCGCCTGCGAGGGCGGAACCGTCCATCCGACTGCACGAAGTCGATCGCTGATGCGCGCGCGCTCGCGAAGCACCGTGTCGACGATCAGACGGTGATGCGCCTCATCCTCGATCGCCGCGATCGCCCCGGCGATCGCACAGCGATCCACCGGGTACGAGTCGCGCACCGCGTTGAGGTCGGCGATCACCGCCTGGTCGCCGAGTGCGTATCCAACCCGAAGACCCGCGAGCGCATGCGACTTCGACAGCGTCCGGACCACCAGCCAGTTCGGGTGCGCGGCAAGGAGCGGGACGCACGAGGCCGGCGCGAAATCGCAGTAGGCCTCGTCGATCGCGACCACACCTCCGGCGTCGCACAGCTGCGTCTCCAGGATCGCGGGCGCGATCCAGTGTCCGGTCGGTGCGTTCGGGTTGACGACGACACGCAGAACCGCCTGCCGGAGGGCGAACTCCGCCGGGAGCGAGCCGTCGGGTTCGAGTTCAACCGGGTCGTCGCGGATCGAGAAGAGCGCTGCCAGCACCGGAAGCAGCGAGTACCCGGGCTCGGTGCGCACGACCGTGTCGCCCGGCGATGCGAACGCGCGAAAGCAGCAGTCGAGCACCTGGTCGGCACCGTTGGCGACGAACACCTGCTCCGGCTCGACGCGGTGCACGCGGGCGATCGTGCTTCGCAAGGGTTCGGCGACCGGGCTCGGATAGCGCGCAAGGTCGGCGGCCGCGCCGGCGACGGCCGCGGCCACCGTCACCGACGGTGGAAGCGGTGACTCGTTGCTGTTGAGCTTCAGCCAGCCGCTCGCATCCGGCGGTTGCTCGCCCGGCGTGTACCCGAAATCGGCACCGAGCGACGCACGCAGGAACCTCGACACGGCGTGATCAGGTCGATGCCGTCGCGCTCTGCATGGGTGGCGCAAGGATAGGTGGTTGACGCGATGGATCGACCGCTGCTACGCTGCACCCCGTCATGCAGACGTCCGTGCGCCTCGCTAAAAAAGCCATCTCGCTCCCGAGGAGTGGGTTCCTTTGCGCACGGATGAGGTGACGGCGAGCAGTTAGCACCGGATCAGATTCCGCGAAGAGCCCCTTCCTCGAAGGGGCTCTTTTCTTTTGTCCACCAGCACATTCGGAAGACATGAGCATCACCTCGTTTCGCATCATCGACAGCACGCTCCGCGAGGGCGAGCAGTTCGCGCTCGCTCATTTCACGATCGAACAGAAGCTCGCCATCGCGACGGCACTGGACCGATTCGGCGTCGATTACATGGAGCTCACCTCGCCGGTGGCATCACCGCAATCGGAGTCCGATCTTCGTCGCCTGGCACGGACCGAGCGGCATTTTCAGTTGCTGACCCACGTTCGCTGCAGCCTCGACGACGCGAGGCTCGCCGTCGATACCGGTGTTGACGGCGTCGACGTCCTCATCGCCACATCGTCGCGGCTCCGTCCCGTCTCGCACGGCATGAGCATCGCCGAGATCATCGAGGTCGGGACCGCCGTGGTCGGCGAGATCCGCAGCGCCGGCTGCGAAGCACGCTTCAGCACCGAGGACTCGTTTCGAAGCGACCCCGACGACCTGGTGCGCAGCTATCGCGCGATCGATCGCGCGGGCGTGAACCGGGTCGGCCTCGCCGACACCGTCGGCGTCGCGACGCCACCGCAGGTCCACGATCTGGTGTCGCTGGTGCGGCGCAATGTCGGCTGCGACATCGAGTTCCATGCTCACGACGACACCGGGTGCGCGGTGGCCAACGCGCTCGCCGCACTCGAGGCCGGGGCGACGCACATCGACACCACCATCCTCGGTATCGGGGAGCGCAATGGCATCGTCCCGCTCTCGGCGATGATGGCCCGGCTGGTGACCCTCCAGCCCGAGCTGGTGGAGCACTACCGGCTCGAGATGCTGCCCGAGCTCGACGCCATGCTCGCGGCGATGCTCGGTATCGCCGTCCCCTTCAACGCCGCCGTCACCGCCCCGACCGCGTTCCACCACAAGGCGGGGATGCACACCAAGGCGGTGCTCCTCGATCCCGGCGCCTACGAGGTGCTCGATCCCGCCCAGTTTGGACGCGAACGCAGCATTCTCGCCGGCCACCGGCTCGCCGGCCGCCACGCGATCGGCGATCGCGCCTCGACGCTCGGCGTCCGTCTCGACGACGCCCGCCTTCGAAGCCTCACCGCCGAGGTGAAGCGTCGCGGCGACGACGGGCCGCTCGACGTCGCGACCCTCGACGCATTGATCGTCAGCTGGGAACAGGCGTAGGAGATCGAAATGGGGACCATCACCGAGGAACTGTTCAGCCGCCGCCTGGAGCGCACCGTGCACGCGGGGGACACGGTCATCGCCGAGGTCGACGTCGCGATGGCGCACGACGTCACCGGCCCGCTCGCCATCGAGGCGTTCAGGAGCCTCGACCTGCCGCTCTGGGACGCGAGCCGCATCGTCTTCAACTTCGATCACGTCATGCCCGCCAACACGGTTGCAGCCGCGGAGCTGCACAGAGTCATCCGCGAGTTCTGCGTCGAGCACGCGATCACCAACCTCTTCGCCGAGGGCATCTGCCACCAGGTGATGGTCGATCGGCGCCTCGCCCAGCCAGGTGGCATCGTGGTCGGGGCCGACTCGCACAGCACGACCTACGGCGGCCTCGGGTGCTTCGCGACCGGCCTCGGGTCCACCGACATCGGCGTGGTCTTCGCCACCGGCAAGACCTGGTTCCGGATCCCGGAAACCGTTCGCATCGAGGTGCGTGGCGCGCTCCCCCGCGGCGTGTACGCCAAGGACCTGGCGCTCCACGTGATCGCGCAGATGGGCGCCGACGGCGCCGATTACTGCGCGGTGGAATGGGGCGGCGAGGCGGTGGCGGCGATGAGCGTCGACGAGCGCTTGACGCTCTGCAACCTGAGCACCGACTTCGGCGCCAAGACCGGGATCGTGGAGCCCGACGCGGTCACGTTCGCGCACTCCGGCAGCGAGCCGGTCGACCTGCATCCGGTCCGCCCTGACTACGCGCGCACGCTCGTCGTCGACGCCGAACGCCTGCGGCCACAGGTCGCGGTGCACCCGAGCATCGACAACGTCCACGACATCGACGACGTTGCCGGGACGCCGCTCGACGAGGTGTTCATCGGCAGCTGCACCAACGGGAGGCTCAGCGACCTCGCCATCGCGGCCGCGATCCTCGCGGGGCACACGGTGCATCCGAACACGCGGACGATCGTGGTGCCCGCGTCACGCGGCGTGTACCTGGAGGCTCTCGGCGCCGGGTACATCGAGACCTTTGCGCGCGCCGGGGCGCTGGTGCTCAACCCCGGGTGCGGCCCGTGTCTGGGACGGCAGCACGGCGTGGTCGGTCCAGGCGAGCGCGTGCTCTCGACGAGCAATCGCAACTACCCCGGCCGCATGGGCAGCCCGGACGCGCAGATCTTCCTGGCCTCGCCGGCGGTCGCCGCCGCATCCGCGCTGGCGGGTGCGATCACCGATCCCGCCACCCTGGAGCTCGTCTCGTGAGCGGCCGCGTGTTCCTCCTCGGCGACGGAATCAGCACCGACGCGATCATGCCGGGGCGCTACAACGTCACCACCGATCCCGACGCCCTGCGGCGCAGCTGTCTGATCGAGGCGCGGCCCGACTTCGTCGAGACCGTCCAGCCCGGTGACGTCATCGTCGCCGGGCGCAACTTCGGCTGCGGGAGCTCCCGCGAGCACGCGCCGCTGTCCATCAAGCAGAACCGCATCGCGGCGGTGATCGCCGCCAGCTTCGCGCGCATCTTCTACCGCAACGCGGTGAACATCGGCCTGCCGGTGATCCGCTGCGCGGACGCGCACCGGCTTCTCCACGATGGCGACGAGGTCACGGTCGATGCGCTCAGCGGGGAGATCGTTGCTTCGACTCTGACGCTGCACGGCGAGCCGCCGTCGGGCGTCGCCCTGCGCATCATCGAAGCCGGGTCGCTCCTGGACCTGATCCGGCAGGGCGGCTGGTCTGCCCTCGAGGAGGTGCGCCATGTGTCCTGAGTGCGACGCGCAGGTCGCGGTCGACGCGAGCGTCGAACGCGGTGAGGTCGTCACCTGTCCGGAGTGCAATGCCGAGCTCGAGGTCGTCGGGCTCGATCCTCCCCGCTTCGTGCTCGCGCCTCCGGAAGAAGTGGACTGGGGTGAGTGATCGCATGCTCGTCGGCATGCTCTGCTCGCGTTTGCGCGTCGAGGAGAAGTTGTTGCGCGACGCGCTCGTGCACCGCGGGATCGACGTCGAGATCGTCGACGACCGGGAGCTGACCTTCACGCTGGCGCAACCCGTCCGGCGCTGGCACGCCGTGCTCGAACGGAGCATCTCGCAGACGCGCGGGCTCGCCGTGACCCGGGTTCTCGACTCGTGGGGAGTGCCCACGGTCAACCGCCATGCGGTCGCCGCGACCTGCGCGAGCAAGCTCGACACCTCGGCAGCGCTCGAGGCGGCGGGTGTTCCGACTCCGGCCACCGCGGTTGCGTTCTCACCCGAGGCCGCGCTTCGGGCGGCCGAGGAACTGGGCTTCCCGCTGGTGCTCAAGCCGGTCACCGGGTCGTGGGGCAGGTTGCTCGCGAAGATCAACGACCGCGACGCCGCCGAGGCGCTGTTCGAGCACAAGGCTGTGCTCGGCGGACCCGAGCATTCGATCTTCTACCTCCAGCGACACGTCGACAAGCCGGGTCGCGACATCCGCGCGTTCGTGGTGGGCGACGAGGTCGTCTGCGCGATCTACCGGGAGTCCGAGCACTGGGTCACCAACACGGCCCGCGGCGCCCGGACGCGCGGCTGCCCTGTCGACGCGACCCTGCGCAGGCTGTCGCTGAGCGCGGCGGCTGCGGTCGGCGGCGGCGTCCTGGCGATCGACCTGCTTGAGGATCGCGACCGGCTGCTGGTCAGCGAGGTCAACGCGACCATGGAGTTCAAGAATTCGATCGACGTGACCGGTGTCGACATTCCCGGACGCGTCGCCGACCACGTCCGCGAGGTCGCTCGCGGCGCGCCGGTTGCGGTGGGAGGCTGACGTGGCGCTGGGTATCGACGTTGCGACGGACACCGGAGTCGATGTCGCCGAATTGCTCACCGCGATGCTCTCGGTGCCCAGTCCGAGCGGCGAGGAAGACGCGATGGCGTCCCTGCTGGTCTCGCGGCTGCTGCGCGCCGGGTTCGATGTCGACGTCGACCCCGCCGGCAACGTGGTGGCCGGATGGGGCGACGGCGCGGAGACGATCGCGCTCGTCGGGCACATCGACACCGTTCCCGGTCACATCGGCGTCCGCCGCGACGGCGATCTCCTCCACGGGCGCGGTGCCGTCGACGCCAAGGGCCCGCTCGCGGCGGCGATCGCCGCGGTCAGCCGGCAGCCCCGCGACGGCGGGCGACGCTACGTGATCGTCGGTGCGGTCGAGGAGGAGACGACATCACGGGGAGCGCGCCACCTGGCCGCGTCGATGCCGGCTCCATCCGCACTGGTCATTCTCGAGCCGAGTGGCTGGGACGCGGTGACCATCGGATACAAGGGGAGCCTGCGGCTGCGCGCGAGCGTCGACCAGCCACACGCCCACGGCGCGGGTCGCGAGCCGAGCGCGCCCGACCGCTGTGTCACCCTGGTTCGAGCGCTCCAGGATCGCGCCGGGCAGTCCGGTGGGGACGCGGGTGTCTTCGACCGGGTCGACGTGCGGGTGCTGGGGTTCGACTCGGGGAGCGACGGACTGAACGATCGCGCGAGCGTGGATATCGGTGTTCGGACTCCTCCGGGGTGCGACGTGGACACGCTGATCGAGGTCGCGCGGTCCTCGGCGCCCGCCGCCACTCTGACCGTGCTCGGGCGCGAACCGGGGGTGCGCACCGACCGGCGCAGCCGCCTCGCTCGCGGCCTCGTCAGCGCGATTCGCGCGCGGGGCGGCACACCGCGATTCAAGCTGAAGACCGGGACTTCCGACCTCAACATCCTCGGTCCCGCGTGGGAGTGCCAGGCGGTCGCCTACGGACCCGGCGACTCGCAGCTCGACCACACGCCGCGCGAGCACGTCTCGATCGCGGAGCTGGAGCGGGCTGTATCGGTGCTCGAACTCGCCCTGGGCGCCGGATGATCCGTGCGGCGGTGGTGGGAGGCGCCGGGTACGCGGGCGGTGAGCTGTTGCGCCTGCTCGCCGGCCACCCCGAGGTCGAGGTCGTCCAGGTCACCTCCGAGCGTCTCGCCGGCAAGCCGGTTGCCGCCCTGCACCCGCCGTTGCGCGACCGCACCGAGCTGCGCTTCTCGTCCCGCGACACGCTCGGTGATGCAGACGTCGTGTTCGCGGCCATGAGTCACGGCGAGTCGAGCGCGGCGATCGATCAACTCCGCGCAGCAGCGCCGGTCGTGATCGACCTCGGCGCCGACTTCCGGTTGCGCGCCGCGGCGGACTACCCGCGCTGGTACGGCTGGACCCACCCGTCCCCGGAGCTGCTCGCCACCGCCGTGTACGGCCTCGTCGAGATGCACCGCCCGGAGATCGTGTCGGCGTCGCTCATCGCCACCGGGGGGTGTCTCGCGTCCGCGTCGATTCTCGGCCTCGCCCCGCTCGCCTGCGCCGGGCTGCTCGACCCTGCAATTCCGGTGGTCGTGGAAGCAAAGGTCGGCTCGTCCGCGGGCGGCTCGCAGGCGGGAGACGCGACCCACCACGCGCACCGCAGTGGCGAGATCCGCTCCTATGCGCCCACCGGCCACCGCCACACCGCGGAGATCGTCCAGGAGCTCCACGTCGGCTCTGTGGCGTTCTCCGCCACGGCCGTCGAGGCGGTTCGGGGCGTGCTCGTGACCGCCCACGCGTTCATCAACGCCGACCTCGATGATCGCGAGCTCTGGAGAATCTATCGATCGCGATACGGCTCCGAGCCGTTCGTGCGCATCGTCAAGTCGCGCACCGGTCTGCACCGATCTCCTTCCCCGAAGCTGCTGAGCGGGACCAACTTCTGCGACGTCGGCTTCGAGCGCGACCCGCATTCGCGCCGCGTGGTGGTCACCGCCGCACTCGACAACCTGGTCAAGGGATCAGCCGGTCAGGCGGTGCAGGCGTGCAACGTCCGCCACGGGTTCCCCGAGTCGCTCGGGCTCGAGTTCGGCGGCCTGTACCCGATCTGATGATCGTCGTGAAGATCGGCGGGAGTGTTCGCCGGCTCGACCCGCTCCTCGAGGACATCGCGACCACCACCGAGCAGATCGTCGTGGTGCACGGCGCCAGCCGGGAGCTCGACGACCTCTCCACCCGGCTCGGCAGCCCGCCCCGCATGGTCGAATCGGAGCGCGGCGACGTGAGCAGGTTCACTGACGCCACGACCATGGACCACTTCTTCATGGCATATGCGGGCCGGGCGAACAAGCGGATCGTCGAGCGGCTCCGCCAGCTCGGGGTCAACGCCTTCGGGCTGTGCGGTCTCGACGGCGGCGTGGTGCGGGGGACGCGCCGGCCCACCCTGCGGATTCGAGAGAACGGCCGGACCAGGGTGCTCCATGACAACCATGTGGGGAGCATCGATGCCGTCGACGCGGTGCTGCTGGGCAGGCTGCTCGGAGCCGGGGTCACCCCGGTGATCTGCCCGCCGATCGCCTCGGAGGATGGAACCGCGATCAACGTCGACGGGGACCGGCTCGCCGCCGAGATCGCGGTCGCGCTCGGGGCGACCCTGCTCATCATCTTCGCCGACACCCCCGGACTCCTCCGCGACCCTGCCGACGAGACGAGCCTCATCGGACGGCTCTCCGCGCACGACGCGGAACAGCTGATTCCCGCCATCGGGGGCAGGGCGCGGGTCAAGCTGCGCGCCAGCGCCGAGGCGCGGCTTCGCGGCGTCGGTGCGGTCTGCGTCGCGGACGGGCGCGCGCCGCGACCCCTCTTCAGCGCCCTGTCCGGCGCCGGAACCTGGGTGCGGTAGGGACCCGTCGGCTACGCTGACCGCCACGTCCATGGTGCAGCGTTCTTTTTTTGGGACATCGACGACGATCGCCTTCGCCCATCGCGGGGGCGGTGGCGAGGCCCCGGAAAACACGCTGCCCGCGTTCGAGGCCGCCGTCGCCATGGGGTACCGATACCTGGAGACCGACGTCCAGGTGACCAGTGACGGCGTGCTCCTCGTGTTCCACGACAGCAGCCTCGAACGCCTGACCGATCGCGTGGGGAGGGTCTGCCAGCTCTCCCTCGCCGAGGTTCGCGAGGCCGACGCCGGGTACGCATTCACTCCCGACGGAGGCCTGACCTACCCCTTTCGCGGCACCGGGATCGTGATCCCGACGCTCGAGGAGCTGCTCTCGCGCTGGGACGACGTCTACCTCAACATCGATGCCAAGGCGGATGACACAGTTGCTCCGCTGGTTGCGCTCGTGAAGCGCATGGATGCGTTCAATCGCGTGTGCATCGGGTCGTTCTCCGATCGCCGGGTCGCGCGCATCCGGGCGCTGGCGGACGGTCGGATCTGCTCGTCGATGGGACAGGTGGCGACGGTGATGGCCTACGCCGCATCGAGGACCGGCAGGATGCCGCGGTTCCACGCCGACTGCCTCCAGGTGCCGCCGCGCTGGAGCAGGTTTCGAATCGACCGGCGGTTCGTGAACGCGGCGCACCACGCCGGGCTCCCCGTGCATCTGTGGACCGTGGACGACGAGGCCGAGATGGAGTCGCTCCTCGACATCGGTGTCGACGGCATCATGACCGACCGTCCTCGGGTCCTGAAACGGGTCCTCGAGGCACGCGGTCTGTGGTGATCGCGGCAGCGCGCTATCGCGAAGCGGATGCTGCCCTCTCTTAGGAGCCGAGCACGAGGGCGAAGGCGAATCCGTCCCAGCCCTTGACCCCGACCGTCTGGATCACCGCCGGGGCGATCCGGCGATCGGCCCCCATCTGCTCGATGAGGCGGCGCATGCCCTCGGCATCTGGATCGTCGCTGCCGGTGTCGATCAGCTTCCCCTGGCGCACCACGTTGTCCACGACGATGAGGCTGCCGGGATGCGAGAGGTCGACGGCGGCACTGAAGTACGCGGGCGTGTTGCGTTTGTCGGCGTCGATGAAGACGAGATCGAAGGGCTCGCCGCGATCGGCTCGCAAGGTCGCGAGGCTGTCGAGCGCCGCGCCGACCCGCACCTCGACCTTGCCGTCCAGCCCGGCACGGGCGATGTTGCCGCGCGCAACCTCGGCGTGGTGCTCGTCGAGCTCGAGGCTGATCAGGCGGCCGTCGTCGGGCAGCGCGCGCCCCAACCAGATGGCGCTGTACCCGCCGAGCGTGCCGATCTCGAGAATCCGGCGGGCGTGGATCGCGCGCGCCAGCACGTTGAGAAACTGCCCCTGGGCGGGGGCCACAGCGATGTTCGGGAGACCGGCGCTGTCCCGGATCGCCGCCTCGAGCACCGGGTCGGCGGGTTGGAGCTTGCCGGTGGTGTACGCGTCGACGGCGTCCCAGCGATCGTCATTCATGGTCTCGCAGTCTACCGACGCCGGGCCACCCACACCTCCTCCGACGGCCAGCGCCTCGCCCAGTCCAAGGTGACGTGCGGGTAGCGCGTGGTCGCCGTGCTCGAGGGGCGGAGCTCGATCAGGTCCTCGATGTCGAAGCCCGAGCCGCGGAGCAGACGGATCCAGTCGCCGTGGTTGAGATGGAATTCGACGCTCTCGTCGTCGGGCCACTCGAATCGATGCATCCCGAAGTAGTCGCGCCGGAGTTCCGTGCCCGCGGGTCCGTCGGCGTCGAAATCGGTCATGGTGAGCATCAGCAATGCTCCATTGCCGAGGAAGATCAGCCGGCCTGCGGGACGAAGCAGCCGGGCGGCCTCGGGGATCCAGCGGTACGGGTCGCACCAGATCGCCGCGCCGTACTCGCTGATCGCCAGGTCGAACGTGGCATCGGCGAGCGGCACCGCCTCGGCGCTGCCGTGGATCAGCGGGAAGTGGAGCTGATGCTCATCCTGGAGCGCGCGGGCGGTGGCAAGCTGATTCTCGGACAGGTCGATCCCGACAGGCCTCGCGCCGCGGCGCGCCAGCCATGCCGACACATAGCCGGTGCCGCACCCCAGCTCGATGGTGTCGAGGCCGGCAACGTCGGGGAGGATGCGCGCCTCGCTCTCCGGAATGCCCCAGATACCCCAGGAGGGTTGCTCGGCGCCCCAGTTTCGCCGCCCCGGCTCGGCGTACTCGGCCGCCGACCTGTTCCAGGAGGCACGATTGCGTGCGACGTGATCGCCGCTCTCGTCTGCTTTCATCGCCGGCGACTGTAATCGGGATTGGGGTGGCCAGCGGGATTCGAACCCGCGACCTCCAGGGCCACAACCTGGCACTCTAACCAGCTGAGCTATGGCCACCATGACGCTCCGCAGAGGAGGCTCGGCGATTATATGGCGCGGTGGCCGGCGTTCCGGACGAATCAGCGCAGGTACACTCGCCGCGCGCCCCCGTAGCTCAGCGGATAGAGCAGCGAGCTTCTAACTCGACGGCCGTGGGTTCGACTCCTACCGGGGGCGCCACTCCGTTGGACGCGTGGTGGGGAAGGCTTTCCGAATGACAGACTCCGCCGGCTCGGTGCGCGAACACGCGGCCACGCGGGCCCCGTGGAGCGGGATTGCGGCCGGCGTCGCGCTGAGCGTGGCATTCCGCATCCCCGCATTTCTCGAGCCGCGGTGGTATTCCGATGAGAGCACCTACGCGTACGTCGGACGCACCGTCTTCGGTGGCGGTGTTCTCTACCGCTCGCCGGGCGCGTGGGACAACAAACCGCCGGTGCAGTACTGGACCTACGGGATCGTGACCCACTTTCTCGGGTACTCGGAAGCCGCGATCCACGTGGTCCCGTTTGTGAGCGCGGTCGCCGCGGTGATCGGGGTCGGCTGGGGGGTGGCCCGGCTCACCGGGTCGCGACGGCGCGCCGCCATCGCCTGCGTGCTGGCCGCGTTGCTCATCGGCCCACCGATCTTCGATTCCGAGCTCTTCCTGCCGGAGGGGGCGCTGATCGGCCCGATGACCTGGGCGGGCATGCTGATGCTCGTCTCCGTCGCCTCGCCGTGGTGGGCGGCACGGCATCGCTGGGCGCCGTACGCCGCCGGGGCACTGGCGTCGATCGCGCTCGGGATGCAGCAGACGGTGATCGCCGACGTCGTGGCCATCGCGATCATCCTGCTCATCGCACGGCCGGGGCGGTGGACCGATCTGCTGCGCTTCTTCGGGGCGGGGTTCGTGGTCACCGCGCTCTGGCTGGTGCCGACGATCATCGCGTCGGGCGTGGGCGCGACCTGGTTTGCGATCGTCGCGTTCTACGGGATCTATGCCCACAACTCCCTCCCCCTGACGCTGCTCGCCCGTGTGCTCCACTTCGCGGGGATCGCCGCGGGGGTGGTCGCGATCGTCCTTGGCGCGGCGCTGGTCGCACGCCGAACCCGCAACTGCTTCTGGATGCTCTGGTTGCTCGCGGGAATCGACCTGCTCGTCGCGGGATCCGCCCACTTCCCCTATCCGCATCTGCTGCTGCCGTCGATCCCGTGGATCTGCGCGGCGCTTGCGGCGACCCCCTGGGGTCGGTGGTCAGTCCTCGTCGCCGGCGCTCGCGGACACCGGCTCTGGTCGGGTGCGGTGCTGCTGTCGGCCGGGGTGCTGCTCGCCGCCGCAGAGGGTTCCTATGCCGGTTCGTACTGGATCAACGGCCGCAGCCTGTCCACGTATTACGCCGATGGGTACGCCGGGCTGGTGAACAGCGCTGAACGAACCCGCTGGCAGAACGGCTTCTCTCACAACGTCGTCTTCGACGAGACGGTCGCCGCGTGGCTGGACGCGCACCACTACGCCAACGCCTCAGCCGTGGTCTGGAACACCTCAGACGAATGGGTCTACCTCTTGACCCCGCTCAACACCGTGCTGCCGACGGTCGGCCTCTTCAACGATGACGTGCTGCTGGGGAGCCGCGGGGCGATCGGTCCGTACATCGCCCGCCACCGGCCCGCGATCATCGTGCTCAACCGGCCGAGCCTGGTGCTCCGGCCCGCCATCATCCCGGTGCTCGCCCAGTACTACGTCGCGGTGTACAGCGCCGGGCTGGACACGGTGTACGTCGTGCGATCCCAGCCGCGGACGGCGAGCTCGGCCACGCCACGGCGGCGCGGCCATGCCGGCCGCTCAGCCGCCTGAGCGCACGTAGAGCTGGATGCCGTCCGCATCCATCACCTGGCGGTAGTCGTGGCCGCCGATGAACGCGCGGATATCACTCAGGTTCTCGATGCCGGCTGGGGTCACCAGGATCAATTGTGGCGGCATCGCGTTCATCCTCGACAGGATCCCGGCGGTGCCGTTCTCGAGCGCGAGGGTCACGTAGAGCGGGCCGCTGCGTGTCGGTGGCAGGAGCTCGTCGTCGACCAGGGGCCAGGCGAGATTCGTCCACAGCATGGCGGTCACGCCGACGAGGTTGTGACTGCTGATCCATGCCTCGGCCTCGTGCTCGCCGTAGTTGAGCGCGCCGAAGTACGTGTCGTAGTCGAGCTCTGACACCGAGCCGGCCACGTAGCCGGCCGCGTTGGCGTAGTAGCCGACACTCCACACGGTCGATCGGTATCCGGCCATGAAGAGCGACCACCCCGTCGACGCGATCGCCGCGAAGACGGCGCCGGCGAGCAGCACGCGGGGCCGGCGCAGACGCTGGGACAGACGATCGTGGTGACGCGATACCAGGCCGGTGACGAGCAGGACCAGCGGGATCACCACCGGCAGCAGAAAATGCTCGTACGAATACCCCGCTGCGACCGCGGTGAACAGCAGCGCGGTTGCCCAGATGCGCACGAGCTCGAGGCGCCCGTCCGCCGCGGTGCGGTAGAACCATGCGGCGGCGACCATGCCGAGAACCACGCCGGCACGCACGAGGTAGGCAGGGAGTCGATCGCCGAGCGCGTCGTTGAGGTAGTCGACGTACGACGACACCAGCGCGAACCAGACGTTGTGCGCGCCGGCGCTCATGACGAACGGAATGATCACGGCCGCCACCGTGAGCGCGAAGGTTCCGCCGACGATCAGCATCGTCCGCCAGTTGCGGCGCACCAGGCACCAGAGCAGGATCGACGCGCAGTCGGCGAGCGCGGTCTGCTGGATGAGGAAGGCGCACGCGAGCAGCACGCCGATCGAGGCGAGCGTGATCGCACGCGGCCTTCGCGCTCCTCCACCGGCGGACGAGCACAGGAACCACACCATCGCGACCGTCACGGGACCGATCAGCAGGCTTTCGGGGAGCGCGAGGTTGCCATCCAGCATCGGCGATCCGATGATCACCGCGATCACCAGGCCGCCCCACAACGCCGCGCGTCTCGACAGCAGACGTGACATGCCCCAGACCGCGGCGATGATCGCCGCCAGCCCGCTCAGCATGGTCAGCGCGTGAAGCCCCGCCTCGCTGGTCCCGAAGAGCTTCCCGCTGAGTGCGTAGATGCCGATCAGCAGCGGCGGTTTGTTGTTCCAGGCGTTGACGTAGAGCCCGTAGCCGAGATGGGTGAGCCAGGCGGTCGACGCGTAGCCCGCCTCGTCCTGATACCACTGCGGCTCGATGAGCGACGGGATGCGCAGCAGCAGGTACAGCCCCACCGGCAGGACGATGTACAGGTTGCGCTTCAAGCGTGCAGACCTCGGTGAAGCGCCATCCCGTAGCATCGCCCTGAGTGAGCGAAGTCCCGGTCTCGACCCGCCTCCACCTGGTTCGCCACTGTGACGTTCGCAATCCGAACGGCGTCCTCTACGGCCATCTTCCAGATTTTCCACTCAGCGAGAAGGGGGTCAAGCAGGCCCACGCGCTCGGCCGCTACTTCGCGCGCACCAACGCGCGTCAGATCTACTCGAGTCCCCTCGAACGCGCGCGGCAGACTGCCGAGATCATCGCGTCGTACCTCGACTCCGTGCCGATCACCTACACCGACGACCTGATCGAAACCCGGTTCGGCCTCTACCTCCAGGGCGTCCCGCCCAGGCAGGTGCCGTGGCGCCGCCCTCTGTGGCTCATCCACATGGTGTGGCCGGGGCTCCTCGGCAATGACGAGACCGTCGCTGAGCTGGCCGCGCGGATCCGCCGCCCGCTCATGCGACTGATCGCCGACCATCCCGGTGAAGGCGGCATCTGCGTCAGCCACGGCGACCCGATCCAGGGGTTCTGGGTGGCCTCCGAGGGCCGGCCCCGCTACGCGCTCCACCGCCTGCAGTGTGCCAAAGGAGGGCTCCTCGAGCTCGATTACGAGGGCGAGGCGCTGCGCCACCTCACCTACCTCTCCCCCGCACGGGTTGCCGAGCTCGCGCCGGGACGTGATCAGACCGAGGCCGGTTCTCGGTCGGGGACCTGAGGCTCACCACTCGAATCCGAAGACCAGCGCCGATCGAGGGTGATCGGCTGGCGCCGCCTGCGCTGGCGGCGCTCGAGGAAGGGACGCAGGTAGAGCTTGGTGAGCAGCCCGGTCATGATCAGGACGAACGATGTGTAGACGAGCAGGACGCCCTGGTCGTCGTTGACCTGGAACAGGGAGTACTGGGTCACCGAGGGGAAGGAGATCGAGAAGTCGACAGTCTTGCCGTTGGTGGTGTCGATCGGCAGCGGCAGGGTCTGACCGAGGGTGATCGGGATCACCTGCGCGTTGGTGAAGTACGGCTTCATCCCGGACGTGTTGAGTTGATTCACGTTCTGCGGAGCGCCACTGTTCAGCCCGAGGTTGCCGACGTACAGCTGCATCTCGAGCACCGGGTTGCGCGGCGCCACACCGCCGGGTCCATACGTCGTGGCCGTCGGGTCGATGGATCCGTTGCTACCGACCGATGTGATCGGCGTCGCGTCGGGGAAGAACGACATCTTGGCTCCCATCTGCACCGCCTGCGCGGCGCCCGGGATCGTGTAGTTGAAGTCCGGAACCTTGAGGACGCCGTCCCCCAAAGCCTTGTTGCCGATGTTGTTGGGGTCGTCGAAGAACTGGATGGCTCCGTCGTACACGATCTGTCCGGCGGGATTCTTCACGACGATCGTCGGCGCCCAGCCGTAGTCCTGCTGGTACACGTTGACGCCGTTGACACTGAGGAAATCGTTGACCAGGATGTCCCTGGTCTCCACCTTCCTGCCGTGGTCCAAGACGCTCACGTTGCTGACGTAGTTGCTCGCCTCGCCGTTGGCGGCATACGTCGCCTCGAAGCTGTTGAGACGCAACGTGAAGGGCGCGTAGTTACCGTGGAAGAGCAGCCCCTGCTGCAGGGTGTCGTATCCGGCCGGCGTGTTGGTGAAGCTCTGACCCTGGGTGAGCGTCACCAGGCCCTGGTACCCCGTGGCCTTGCCCCACACCACCGCGATGAGCAGCAGGAAGAACGAGCTGTGAAAGAGCCACGATCCCCACTCGCCCCAGTACTGCGGGGTGCGCTTGTATCCGTGCGCGGTGCGCATGATCAGGGCCCGGCCACGGCGGATCACGCACCACCCGAGCGACACGTAGAGCAGGCCGAGCAGCACGTAGAAGACCGGGGAGACGAACACCTGGGTGAGCGGCAGCTGGAGGTCGGCGAAGAGCACGTTCAGGTTGGGCCACGCGGTCAGGAACGCCTCGACCTTGCCCGGATCCGACGTGTTCTGCTGGGGAACGAACGAGCCGATGAGCACGATTGCGAGGATGCCGAGCAGGAAAAAGATCGCGGTGCGCATCCGCGTGTACTCGTGCCAGTACCTCCCGGCGACCTCCCCGACCTTGCCCCTCACCGCAACGCGCCCGAGCGCAGCAAGCCTTTCGGGTCGAATGCGCCGGCGAGCGCCGGCTCCCAGGTTCGCGTCCCGGGCGGTCTGGAGGTCGCCGTGCGCCCGGCTGCCGGCTCGAGCCGGAACGTGACCGCCGCGATGATCGCCAGGCGACCGGCGCTCCCCAGCAGGACCGCGAGCAGGTCGTAGCCGACCACGTCCTTGAGCGCGGCGCCGCCCGCCTTCACTGCTTCGCCCGTGGAGAGAACCGCCTCCACGCCGGCCAGGGAGCGCCGAGGCACCTCGCCGCGAGCCACCAGCGTGCCCACATGCGCCGAACCGGTGTCGGCGTCCAGGCCCACGATCACCAAGTTGGCCTCGGCCACCGACGACCGGACCCGAGCGACCGTCGCGCCCGCCCCGGCGCGGACGGTGAGACCGGCCGCGGCCACCTGGACGTCGGCCAGCCGGCGCACGCTGAGGATGATCCCATCGTGCTCGGGGGCGCGTCCCGGCGCGCCTGCGGTCCCGCTGGTCACGATGATCGGGACACCGTGCTGGTTGCAGAGGTTCGCAACCAGCGCGAGCGCGTGCACGTCACCCGGGCTGACCACGTCGCCGGCGACACCGTCGGATGCAACGATCTCGACCATCTGCGCGCGCAGCTCGTCGTTCACACGATCAACCCTCTGAGCGAGGCGGACGCCGCCGTGTAGACGAGCACGATCATGACTCCGAGGATGAGCGTGCCCGCAGTCGTCGCCACCAGGACTGCACTGCCGGCGAACCCGGTGCGGGACCAGCGGTACTCCTCGGCTCCCACCGCGGGACGCTGGTACATGAGCAATCCGACCCGAAGGTAATAGAAGGCCGACACCGCGCTGGTTGCGATCCCCCAGAGCGCGAGCGGGACCTGACCGGCATTGACGGCGGCGGTGAAGACGAGGAACTTCCCGAAGAAGCCTGCGGTGGGCGGAAACCCGCCGAGCGAGAACAGGAAGAGCGCCATGCTGGCGGCCACGAAAGGACGGCGATGGGCGAGACCGCGCAGGCCGTCGTAGCTGTCGAGATCCTCACCGCGCCCGGCCATGATGGTGATGACCGCGAACGCACCGATGTTGCTGACGGCATAGGCTGCGAGGTAGTACAGCACCGCGATCGTCCCGAACGAGCTCGCCTGCCCCGACGGCAGCAGCACCGGGCCGACGGCCACGCCGATGAGGATGTACCCGGCCTGGGCGATGCTCGAGTATGCGAGCATGCGCTTGACGCTCGTCTGCGTGAGCGCGGCGATGTTGCCGACCACCATCGACGTGATCGCCACCAGCGCGACCACCGGCTCCCAATGCTGGTAGAAGTGGGTTCCCCCGCCGTCGAACGTGTAGGTGAAGACGCGGACCAGCGCCGCGAACGCGGCCACCTTGGTGGTCACGCTCATGAACGTCGTCACCGACGTCGGCGCGCCCTGGTACACGTCCGGCGTCCATGAGTGAAATGGCGCCGCCGAAACCTTGAATGCGAATCCGATGAAGAGCAGCAGCACGCCGGCGAGCAGGAGTGGATCGACGGCGATGGTGGTCTGGCTCTGAATCGCAGCGGCGATCTGTGCCAGCTGGGTGTGCCCCGTCTCGCCATAGATGAGCGCCATGCCGAAGAGCAGGAATCCGGAGGCGAAGCCGCCGAGCAGCAGGTACTTCAGCGCCGCTTCCTGAGAGCGTTCCTCGTGGCGCGAGAAACCACTCAGCACGTAGAGCGCGAGCGAGAGCAGCTCGATGGCCAGGAATATGACCATCAGGCTCGTCGCCCCGGCGAGCAGCATCATCCCGAGCGTGGCGGCGAGGATGAGCGCGTAGTACTCGCCGTAATGCAGACCCCGCCGGTTGAGATAGTTTGGACTGATCATGACCACGAGCCCGGCGCTCACCAGCAGGATCGCGTCGACGAAAAGCGCGAAACGATCGTAGGCGAAGGAGCCGGAGTAGACCAGCCGGCCGGGGTTCGCGTCGAACCACGCCCAGACCGTGACCCCGAATGTGGCCGCGATACCAACAAGGGCGATGCCCGCGAGCCACGTCCGTCTCGACGGTGGGATGACCAGATCCAGGAGCATGAGCAGCAGGAACGCGCCGCCGAGGACAAGCTCCGGAAGGATCCCGACGAGGTCACGTCCGCCGGGAAACGTCAGCGGTACCGGCGAGGCCGCGATCAGCATCACTGCGTTGCCGGGTTCGACGCTGCGGGCTGGATCAGGTTCACCACGGTGCTCACCGACCCGGTGGAGACATCGGTGATGGGCTTGGGGTACAGCCCGATGAAGATCATCAATGCGACCAGCGGCACCAGCAGGAGTCCCTCGCCGATGCGCAGGTCGTGCACTCCCTCGGTTCGGGGCTTGGGGGGATCGTGCATCAAGCCCTGGTGGAGTCGGAGCATGTACCAGGCGGCGATGATCACCCCGCCGCCGGCGAGGACCGCGTACACCCAGTTGAGCTGGAACGCTCCCAGCATGATCGTGAATTCACCGACAAAGCTGTTCATGCCCGGCATGCCGAGGCCGGCCAGCGTCGCCACCAGGAAGAAGAAGTACAGCCACGGCATTCGGCGTTCGAGACCGGACAGCTCGCCGATGTCGCGCGTCCCGGTGCGCGCCTCGACGAAGCCGACGATCAGGAAGAGCGCGCTGATGATGATGCCGTGGTTGATCATCTGGATCACCGCGCCGTTGATCCCGTTGTCGGTGAGCGAGAAGATGCCGAGCGCGATGAAGCCGAGATGGCTGATGCTCGCGTAGGCGACGATGCGCTTGATATCACGTTCGGACAGCGCCATCAGCGCCCCGTAGATGATGCTGAGCACGGCGAAGCCGGCCAGCACGAATCGGTACTTCTCCATCTCTCCCGGGAAGAGCGTCAGCGCGAAGCGGATGAAACCGTAGGCGCCGAGCTTGCTGACGATGCCGGCGAAGAACACCAGCACGGCGGGCGGGCACGCCTCGTAGAGGTCGGGCAGCCACGTGTGCAGCGGGACGATGGGGATCTTGATGGCGAACGCGAGCGCGAAACAGATGAACGCCAGTTGCTTGGGTGTGAACGTCGTGACGTGGATGAGCGGTATGACGTAGGCGGCGCCCGAGGTGATCGGTTGCGCGAGGATGCTCTCGAGATCGAAGGAGCCCGACGGCGACTGGATGTACAGATAGATGATCGCGACCAGCATCAGCAGGCTTCCGGCCACCGTGTACACGATGAATTTGAGGGTCGCCGGCCCACGCTTGTCCCCGCCCCAGTTGCTGAGCAGGACGTAGAGGGGGACGAGCATGCCTTCCCAGAACATGTAGAAGAGCAGCAGGTCGATGGACAGGAGCACACCGGTGGTGGCGGCCTCCGTCAGCAGCACCAGCGTGCAGTAGAAGCGCAACCGGTCGGTGGTCTTGCGCGAGATCGCGAGCGCCCCGAGCAGGAACACGCCGGCGTTGAGCGCGATCAGCCACGCCGAGACACCGTCGATCCCGACGTGGTACGTCGCATTGATCGCCGGCAGCCACGCGTGGGTCTCCTGGAAGTGCAGCGGCAGGGGGCCGCCGGTCGCCTTGTTCCCCGGCATCCAGAGCAGGAGCAGGGTGACGATGACCGCGACCGCGAGCGTGGCGAAGATGGTCAGGCCCTTCACCGCCGCGGTCAGGCGGCGCGGGACGAGCTGCAGCAGGATGGCCGACCCGGCGGGGATGACGATCAGCAGGGTGAGCCAGGGGATGTGGTTCATCGCGCGATGAACACCCACACGACCACGAGCACGACCGCGAACACGGTGAAGATCGATGCGTAATCGCGGATCAACCCGGTCTGCACGAGGCGCAGGTCGAGGCTGAATCCGCGCAGCAGCTCCCCGATGCCCTGGACCCAACTGTCCATGACGTCGGGCTCCACCACGCGTCTCGCCGTGCGCGCGACGGTTTTGACCGGTTGCACCAACGCGCGATCGTAAATCTCGTCGAAGTAGAACTTGTTGTACGAGAGGAGCGGGATCACCCGCGGCAGCCTCGCGAGCACGAACTGCGGATCGGGACGGTGCTCATACCAGAGGCGCATCGCCAAGCCGATGCCGATCAGGCTCGCCGCCGTCCCGATGATCAGACCCACGAGCGCGAGGCCGAAGGAGGGGTCGTGGAGCAGTGGAGATTGCGACCCCGCGAACACCGGGCTCAGGAAGTCGCTGAACAGATGCAGCGTATTGGGGAGCGGAAATTGAAGCGGCCACGCGACGACGATGGCGAGCGCACCGAGGATCACCACGGGGATCAGCATCGCGTACCCCGCCTCCTTGACGGCGAAGCCACGCGCGGTCTGGGGCTCGCCCTGAAACACCGTGAAGTACAGGCGGAACGCGTAGAGACCGGTGAGCACGTTGACGCCGACTCCGACCGCGTAGAGGATCCACGGCGCCGGCCCCGGACCGGACACGGTCCCGAACCCGAGCAGGTCCTCCTTGCTGAACCAGCCCGAGAAGAGGAAGAAGCCGGAGAGCGCGAGCGATCCCGCCCCGAACGCCAGGTGCGTCCAGCGCATTCGCGCGTGCAGACCGCCCATGAGGCGGATGTCCTGCTCGTCGTTGAGGGCGTGGATCACGTTGCCCGCCGCCATGAAGAGCAGCGCCTTGAAGACGGCGTGCATCGCGAAGTGGAAGAGCCCCGCGGAATACGCGCCGATGCCGACCGCGTAGATCATCAGGCCGATCTGCGACATGGTCGAGTAGGCGATCACGCGTTTGATGTCGATCTGCGAGAGCGCGATCATGCCCGCCATCACGGCGGTCCCCATGCCGACGCAGGCGACCATGCCCTCGGCGACGGGTGCGAGGTTGAAGAGCACGTGGAAGCGGGCGATGAGGTAGACGCCGGCGGTGACCATGGTCGCCGCGTGGATGAGCGCCGAGACCGGCGTCGGGCCCTCCATCGCGTCCGGCAGCCAGGTGTGCAGCGGGAACTGCGCGCTCTTGGCGAACGCCCCGATCGCCAGCAGCGCGCAGATGCCGGTGATCAGCGCGCCCCCCGCTGGGAACGCCTGGGTGCGCGCAAAGATGTTCGGCAGGCTCAGGGTGTGGGTGTTGAGCACGATCAGGAACGCCGCGATCACGAGCGCGACGTCACCGATCACCTGGGTGATGAACGCCTTGCGAGCCGCCAGCACCGCCGTGGGCCGGTCGTGCCAGAACCCGATGAGCAGATAGCTGCTCAACGCGACCAGCGCCCACCCGATGATGAGGATCACCAGGTCCGCCGCGAGCACGAGCATCAACATCGAGAAGATGAAGAAGTTCATGTAGCTGAAGAAGCGGGCGAACCCGCTGTCGTGCTCCATGTAGCCGACGCTGTAGACGTGGATCAGGAAGCCGACGCCGGTGATGACCATGAGCATCAGCGCGCTCAACGCATCGAGCGTGAAGTCCATGCCCACCGAGAGATTGGTGCCGCCGCCGAGGTTGATCCAGTCCCAGAGACGCACGCTGATGGCGCCGTGCCCAGACGGTGCGCCGATGACGCTGGCGAGAACGAGACACGCGACCACGAAGGACGCGAAGATCGAGACGGTCCCGGCGATGTTCACGAAGCGCCGGCCGAGCACCGGACCGAGGAACCCGTTGAGCGCCGCGCCGATCAGCGGAAACAGCAACACCAGAACGACGAGCGTCGATGAGGTGCTGACGTTCACTCTTTCATCTCGCTCAGGTCGTCGACATCGAGCTCGCGGCCGAGCCGGAAGATCTGCGTGATCAGCGCCAGTCCCACCACGACCTCCGCGGCGGCGACGACGATCACCATGAAGGCGAAGATCTGACCTTCCTCGCTGTTGAGAAAGCGGCCGTAGGCAACCAGCGCCACGTTGGCGGCGTTGAGCATGAGCTCGATGCACATGAACACGACGATCGGGTTGCGCCGGATGAGCACGCCCATGGCGCCGACCGTGAACAGGAACGCGGCGAGTCCGAGCAGGAACGGAAACAGATTCGGATTCAACATCCGCCGTGCTCCGTCACTGGCTCGAGCGCCTGGTCAGGTAGACAGCCCCGATGGCTGCGACCAGCAGGAGCATCGAGGTGATCTCGAATGGCAGGAGGTAGTTGGTGAAGAGCTGTCCCGCGACCGTCTGCACGTTGCCCGCGTTGTTGACGGTGTCCTGCGGGAAGTTGAACGTGTGGTACGGGTTGCTGGCGCTACCGACGGTCGTGGCGTGGAATCCGTTGGTGTTGTACGTGATCCCGTTGCGGGCGGCGACGAAGACCAGTCCCGTCACCAGGATGACCCCGAGGATGCCGATGACGGCACGCACATCGAGTGTCGGACGGTCCTCCGCGTCCGGGCTCAGCAGCGCGACGATGAAGACGAACAGCACCATCACCGCGCCGGCGTAGATGATGAGCTGCACCGCGAAGAGGAACTGCGCGTTGAGCAGCAGGAACAGCACCCCGAGCATCGACACGGTGAGCACGAGGCTCAGCGCCGAGTAGATCGTCTGGCGGGAGAGCACGACGCCGAGCGAGCTGACCGCGGCGAGCGCGATCACCACCGCGAAAAGAACCGTCATCTCGTCCTCCCGGCTCCCGGCTCGATGACGGTCGGCACGTCGACCGGCACGCCGAGCGCACCCGGGGGCGGTGCGCTCTCGTGGTCGAGGGTGTTCTCCTGAGCGGCCCACGCCGCGCGCGGCGGCACCCCGGGGTCGAGAACTTCTCGTCCGGTCTGATCGGCGCCCGCGCCCACCGGGCTCGCCGGGCCCTGCGCCTGCGCGAAGCCGGGCCACGACTCGAGCAGCTCGGCTTTGGTGACAACGGTTCGCTCGCGGCGGTAGTCGGCCAGCTCGAAACGCGGGCCGAGCGTGATCGCCTCGGTCGGGCAAGCCTCGGCGCAGTAGCCGCAGTAGATGCAGCGCATGAGGTTGATCTCGTAGCGCTCGGCGTACCGCTCGCCGGGCGAGATCGGCGCTTTCGGATCGTTCTCGGCGGCGAGCACGTAGATGCACCCCACCGGACACGCGGCGGCGCACAGCTCGCAGCCGATGCAGCGCTCGAGCCCGTTGTCGTACCGGTGGAGGATGTGCCGGCCGCGGTGTCGCGGCGATACCGGCTTCTGCTCCTCGGGCCATTGGACCGTGATCGGGTGCGTCCCCATCTTCTTCAGCGTGAACGCGAGCCCCTTGGCAATCTCCTTGATCATCGCCTCACCCTCGCCACCGCTATGCCCGGAGCGCGACGACCGCGCCGGTGACGACGATGTTGATCAACCCGAGCGGCAGCAGCACCTTCCACCCGAAGTTCATGAGCCGGTCGTAGCGGAGCCGCGGCAGCGTCCAGCGCACCCAGATCATCACGAAGAGGAGCACGAACACCTTGCCGAGGAACCAGATCGGGCCCGGGATCCAGTCGAAGGGATGGAAGGGCAGGAGCGGCAGCCAGCCGCCGAGGAACAACGCCGTGGCAATCGAGCAGACGGTCACCATGTTGATGTACTCGCCGAGGAAGTAGAGACCGAAACGCATCGCCGAGTACTCGGTGTGGTATCCCGCGATGAGCTCCGTCTCCGCCTCCGGCAGGTCGAACGGCAAGCGGTTGGTCTCCGCGAACGCGGCGGTGAAATACAGGATGAAGGCCAGCGGCTGGAGGACGATGAACCACAGACCGGATTGCGAGCCCACGATCTTCTCGAGATCGAGCGAACCGGAGAGGATGACGACACCGATGAGTGCGAACGACACCGCCATCTCGTAGGAGATGAGCTGCGCCGACGAGCGCAGGCCGCCGAGCAGCGAGTACTTGCTGTTGGAGGCGAATCCACCGAGGAACAGCGAGTACACGCCGAGCGACGTGATCCCGAGGATGAAGAGCAGCCCGACGTTGATGTGGGCGATGTCCCAATGGAAGATGTGTCCAAACCAGCTGTTGGTGCCCCACGGAATCACCGCGTAGGCGAGCAGCGCAGCGCCGCCCGCGAGGCTCGGCCCGACCAGGTAGAGGATCTTGTCGCGCTGGGCCGGAGCGACGTTCTCCTTGAAGAACAGCTTCAAGCCGTCGGCGGCGGGCTGGAGCATCCCGAAGGGACCGACCCGGTTGGGACCGTAGCGAAGCTGAATACGCGCCGAGATCTTGCGCTCGGCCAGTGTCAGATACGCGAATGCGGTCAGCAGGAAGACGACCAGGACTCCGCTCTTGATGAGCAGGACCCACCACAGATCGTCAGGCCCGATCACGCGACTGCCTCGGCGGTGAAGAGCGCCCGTCCGCCGTTGCCCGCGCGCCCGTACGCGGGAAACTCCTCGCGCAGCAGCCGGTTGACCGCAAGCGGATCACCCGATCCCCACCCGACCGCTCCCATCTCCCCGGCGAGGGTGGTCAGGACACGCGTCTCCACCGGGCTTGCGGACGCCGGCGGCAGGCCGGCGCGGATCCGTTGCACCCGCCCTTCGAGATTGGTGACGCTCCCCGCCTTCTCGAAGATCGCGTGGCCGGGAAAGAGCACGGTGGCGTAGCGAGAGACGACACCCGGACGCGTGTCGAACGCCACCACGCAGGCGGCCTTGCGCACGGCGCGCTCGAGCAGCTCGCCGGCGGCTTCGAGCGCCGGGTTGGGTCCGAGCGCGAGCAGCCCGCGCATCTCCCCAGAAGCGAGACCCTCGAGGATCTGGCGGCCGTTCTTGCCCGGTTCCGCGATCGATGCATACGCCGGGCCGACATTGGGGAGCAATCCGAGGTCCTTGGCGCCCCGCCCGTTCATCCCGCGCGTGATGGTGAGGCGACGCACCAAACCGATCGCACCGAGCGCGGTTGCCAGTTCGACGGCATGGACGCGATTGGTCTCGTCCGCGATGAGACCGATCCGGGGCGAGCCGGAGGCGGCGGCGACGGCGTCGGCCACCGCGACGTCGCTGCTCAGGCGGATCACGCGCGCACCCTTCTTGCGCTCGGCCTTGTACAGGCGAAGCGTCAGCACCGGTGCCTGCTCTTCCGGCTCGGCGCCGAGCACCACCAGCGCATCGCAGTCCTCGATCTCGGCGATCCCGAGCTCGTGCTCGGCGGCCGAGAGCCCGTCGAACGGCTCGAGTTGATGGTCGAGGTGTGGGGTGCCGATCACCTGGCGGGCGATCCGCTCGAGCAGGAACAGCTCCTCGTTGGTGCTGGCGCTCGAGCCGAGCACCCCGATCGATGCGGGGCCGTACTCGTCGGCGATCTCGCGCAGCCGCCGCGCGGCCTGGGTGATCGCCTCCGGAACCGAGACGTCGCGTGACTGGTCATCGCTGCGCACCACCGGTCGGCGGACCCGGTCCGAGCTGTTCCAGCGATCGAAGCTGTAGCGACCGCGATCACAGAGCCACATGTCATCGACCAGCGGGTTGTCGCGCGACGCGAAGCGGCGCACCTCGAAATCACGACTGTCAACGTTGATGTTGCATCCGTACGAGCATTCGGGACAGATGCTCGCGGTCCGCTGCAGGTCCCATGGACGCGAGACAAAGCGGTACTTCCGGTGCGTGAGCGCGCCCACGGGGCAGACCTCCGGAAGGTTGCCCTGGAACTTCGACTCCAGCTGGCGGTCGTCGAAGGTCGCGACCAGCGTGTCCACGCCGCGCTGCTTGAGGACGATCTCCTTCTCACCGGTGATCTCGTCGTAGTAGCGAACGCAGCGCCAGCAGAGGATGCATCGCTCCTGGTCGAGCTCGATGTGCTCGGAGAGCGGCACCGCCTTCTTGAAGTGGACCTTCTCGGTGATCGGAAAACGCGAGATGCCCGGGCCGTATCGGAAGGTGAAGTCCTGGAGGTCGCACTCCCCGCCCCGGTCACACACCGGGCAGTCGAGTGGGTGGTTGAGGAGGAGGAACTCGAGCATCCCCTCGCGCAGCTTGGTCACCTCGGGAAGGTCGGTACGCACGACCATGCCGTCGCCGGCAACCGTCGCGCATGCCGGCTGGGGCTTCGGAAACTTCTCTATGTTGACGAGGCACATCCGGCATACCGCGACCGGATCCATCTTGGGGTGGGCACAGTAGATCGGGATGTGGATACCGGCCTCGGTCGCCGCGTCGAGCACCAGCGTTCCCTTGGGAACACGGAGCTGCCGTCCGTCGATGCTGATGCCGACGCGGCCGTCGTCCGGCTGCTCGGGCGGCGTTCCCGTGTCCGCCACCGCGATCACGCCACCAGAGCCGTCGCCTGCGCCCTCACCGGGCAGCGGCCGGCACCACAGTGCGCTTCGAACTCGTCGCGGAAGTACTTGTATGCCGACATCACGAACCAGGTCGCGGTGTCACCGAGGGGACAGAAGCAGCGACCGTCCATGTTCGAGCAGATGTCCGCAAGGCTGGCGAGCTCCGCCCGTGTCGCCTGACCGGATTCGAGCCGGTGCATCAGCTCGGATTCGAAATAGGTCCCCTCCCGGCAGGGCACGCATTTGCCGCACGACTCGTGGCGATAGAAGTCGACCAGCCGCATCGACACGTCGACGAGGCAGGTGCTCTCGTCCATGAAGATCATCGCGCCCGCGCCCAGCGACGATCCCGCCTCCTGGACGGCGTTCATGTCGAGGGGCAGATCGAGGTGCTCGGGGAGGAGCACCTGCATGGATCCGCCACCCGGCTGGAACGACTTGAGCGAACGGCCGTGCCACATCCCGCCGCACTCTTCGTCGAGAAGCTCGCGGATCGGCGTCCCAAGCAGCATCTCGTAATTCCCGGGGCGATTGATGTGGCCACTGCAGCAGAACACCCTGGTCCCCGCGCTCTTCTCGGTGCCGAGTGACTTGAACCAGTCGCCACCGCGCTGCACGATGTGGGGCAGGTTGCACAGCGTCTCGACGTTGTTCACCACGGTCGGCTGGCCGTAGAGGCCCTTGATCGCGGGGAACGGTGGTTTGAGCCGCGGCTGGCCTCGAAGACCCTCCAGCGATTCGATCAGCGCCGTCTCCTCGCCGCAGATGTACGCACCCGCGCCCCCGTGCACGATGACGTCGCAATCGAAACCGCTGCCGAGGATGTTCCTGCCGATGTACCCCGCCGCGCGCGCCTCCTCGACGGCCCGCTCGAGGAGGAGTCGCTGGTCGTGGTACTCACCCCTGATGTAGATGAACGAGATGTTCACCTGGAGTGCGTACGACGCGATCAACAATCCCTCGATGAGTTGATGCGGGCTCTCGTCGATGAGGTACCGGTCCTTGAAGCACCCCGGCTCCGACTCGTCGGCGTTGCAGCAGAGGTAGCGCGGAAACACGTCCTTCGGTAGGAAGGACCACTTCATCCCGGTCGGGAACCCGGCCCCGCCTCGTCCGCGGATGTTGCTCGTCTTCACCTCGGCAACCAGCGTCTCCGGCGTGAACTTCTTGAACGCATCGCGCAGACCCTGGTAGCCCCCGACGCGCTCATACCCCTTGAGCGTCTGCAACTCATTGGCGCCGAAGTCCTTGGTGAGCAGCCTGTACTCAGCCATCAGCGCTCACGTGGTTCGGTGCGGATCTACCCATCGGCCGCTGCATCCTACTGACCAGCCTTATCGCGACGCTGCGTGCGCTTCTTGCCCGGGCCAGTCGTCGCCGATGGTGCTGGCTCCTTGGGCGTCGTGAGTGGCGTTTGGCCCGCCGAACCCTGAACCGGAGACGCCTCGGCGACCGGCCCGGTCGCTGCGGCAGATGGGGCGGCGGGTGGCGCAGCGGGGGGAAGCGTCGGCGCGCCAGAAGCGCGACGGCGAGGGGTCCCCGCGGCGACAGGACCCGCCTCTCCGACGCTGCTAGCGGACCGCAAGGCGCCGAGGACCAAGTCGACGCGATCCGGCGTGAGGTTCTCCTCAAAGTGGTGGTCGACCTGCATGGTCGGGGCGCCGCCGCACCCGCCGAGGCACTCGACGGTGCTCGACCAGGTGAATGCACCGTCCGCCGTGGTCTCGCCGGACGCGCAGCCCAGGGTGCGCTCGAGGTGGTCGACGATGCCCTCGGCGCCGCGGAGCGCGCAGGAGACGTTGATGCAGACGATGACCTCGTGGCGACCGTGCGGGTGCTGGAAATACATCGAGTAGAAGGTCGAGACCGCCTCGACCTCGCTGGGAGCGACCTGCAGGATGCCGGCGATCTCGGTCATTGCGTCCGGGGTGATCAGCCCGCGCTCGTGCTGCACCGCCCACAGCGCTGGGAGGATGGCGCTGCGCGCAAGCGGATATCGATCGCGGGCACGCTCGATGACCATCCGCGTCTCAGCCTGCAGAGTCATGCCGGAGCCGCCACAAGATCGCGATCGCCGGGTGCGGAGTTCGCAGGGTAGGTCATCGGTCGACGTCTCCGAGCACGATGTCGATCGAGCCGATCACCGCCACCACGTCGGCGATCAGCTCGCCCCTGACCATGTGGGGGAGCGCGCTGAGATTGCTGAACGACGGGGCGCGAACCTTGCATCGGTACGGCCGGTTGGTCCCGTCGCTCACCAGGTGGAAGCCCAGCTCGCCGCGCGGCGATTCGATTGCCTGGTAGACCTGACCGGCGGGGACGCGCATCCCCTCGGTCACGAGCTTGAAGTGATGGATGAGCGACTCCATGCTCGTGTTCAGCTCGTTGCGCGGCGGGAGCGCAACCCGCCGGTCGGTGGTGTTCACCGGACCGTCGGGAAGGTTCTCGAACGCCTGGGTGATGATCTTCAACGACTCGCGCATCTCCTGCATGCGCACGAGGTACCGGTCGTAGACGTCCCCGGTGCGGCCGATCGGGACGTCGAAATCGAAGTGGTCGTACGAGCTGTACGGCTGTGCCTTTCGCAGGTCGTAGGCCACGCCACTGCCGCGGAGCACGGGACCGGTGGCGCCGTATGCCATCGCGTCCTCGGGGCTCAGCCGCCCCAGGCCCACAGTCCGCTGGCGCCAGATCGGGTTCTTGGTGATCAACAGCTCGTGTTCGTCGATCAGCTTCGGAAACGTCTTGATGACCGCCCCGACCATCTCGTAGAAGGGATCGGGGACGTCCGCAAGCAGACCGCCGACCCGGATGAACGACGTGTGCATGCGCACGCCGCTGACCAGCTCGTTGATGTCGAGGAGCTTTTCGCGATCGCGCCAGGCGTACACGAATGCAGTGGTGGCTCCGAGGTCGAGCGCGCTGGTGCCGTACCAGAGGAGATGGCTGGCCAGGCGGCAGAGCTCGCACATGATCACGCGCAGGTACTGCCCGCGCAGCGGCACCTCGATGCCGAGCAGGCGCTCGACTGCCAGCGAGAAGCCGAGATTGTTGAAGAGCGGCGACAGGTAGTCCATCCGGTCCGTGTACGGGATGCACTGCTGATAGGTGTGGCGCTCGAAGTCCTTCTCGAACCCGGTGTGGAGGTAACCGATGTCGGGACGGCACTCGCGCACCACCTCGCCGTCGAGGTTGAGCACCAGGCGCAGCACCCCGTGCGTCGAGGGGTGCATCGGCCCCATGTTCAATTCCATGGTGCTGTCGCCGATCTCGACGAGATCGATGGCATCGAGGCCGGGTTCGATGCCGAGCCGCTCTCGGCCGGCCTCGTACTGCTCGCTGAGCGGATCGAGCGGCGCCGTCGGCGTCCCCCGAGGCGGGAGCGCGGTCATCGCGACCCTCCCGGC
The DNA here is from genome assembly GCA_049283735.1 of Candidatus Dormiibacterota bacterium. Lineage (GTDB taxonomy): Bacteria > Chloroflexota > Dormibacteria > Aeolococcales > Aeolococcaceae > Palsa-851. The sequence goes on along the minus strand of JBAPWO010000028.1, from coordinate 1,353 downwards.
ATGTCCCGCGGTCGCTCCTGCGCCGGCAGGGCCCACTCGAGGTTGTGCGTGAACGCGATCGGCTCGCCGAAGGATGCGTAGTCCTTGCGGAGTGGGTGACCGTCCCAGTCGGTCGGCAGCAGGATCCGCTTCAGGTCGTGATGGCCGGTGAACGTGATGCCGAGGAGGTCGAAGCACTCGCGCTCGTGCCAGTCCATGCCGGCGAAGACATCCTCGAGGGTCGGCACGTTGGGATCGTCCTCGGTGACCTGCACGATCAGCCGGCAGACGTCGTTGTACTGCAACGACCGGAGCATGTAGACCACGTCGAAGCGTGGTTCGGCGGGCTCGCGATCGGGCCAGTCCACCGCGGTGACGAAGACGGGCGTGGTGTAGGCCGCGTCCGGATGGTCGCGCAGCAACGTGCAGACACCGACCAGGTCGGCACGATCGACCCAGACCGTCACCTCGCCGAATCCGGCGTCGCGACGGCGCACCGCAGTCGGAAGCTCCTGCTCGAGGAGGTCCGCTGCCCGCGCGCCGCTCATGGGCGATCCCACGGCGGTCACGGCATTACCCGAGCAGCGAGCCGGGGAGCTCCCCGGCGATCTTCTGCTGCAGCTTCATGACCGCGTCCAGGAGCCCCTCGGGGCGGGGTGGACAGCCGGGAATGTAGACGTCGACCGGAACCACCTTGTCGACGCCCTGCACGATCGCGTAGTTGTTGAACATGCCCCCGCTGGAGGCGCACGCGCCCATGCTGATCACCCACTTGGGCTCCGGCATCTGGTCGTAGATGTGCCGAAGGACGGGCGCCATCTTCTGCGAGACCCGACCGGCGACGATCATCAGGTCGGACTGGCGCGGCGACGCCCGGAAGACCTCACACCCAAAGCGGGACATGTCATAGCGCGCGGCGCCCGTGGCCATCATCTCGATCGCGCAGCAGGCGAGCCCGAAGAGTGCCGGCCATAGTGAGCTGTACCGACCCCACTGGATCACCTTGCCGAGCGTGGTCGTGACGAACCCGCTCTGCAGCGCGGTACGTTCGGCTGCCCCGGTGCGGGGGAGGGCGATGGTTCCGGCGTCCGCGTCGGCGAGCACGATGCTCGGGCTGCCGGCGCGCCGAAGGATCAGCTCGTTGTTCAATCCCATCGGAGCGCCCCCTTGCGCCAGACGTACAACAATCCCACCAGCAGGGTCGCGATGAAGATTCCCATCTCGACGATGCCGAAGACCTTGAGCTCTCGGACGATCGTCGCCCACGGGAAGAGGAAGATCGATTCGACGTCGAAGATGATGAAAAGCATCGCGGTGACGTAGAAACTCACCGAGAAACGGCGCCGTGCGCTCTCCCTCGGGACCATGCCGGAC
>JBAPWO010000027.1:0-27049 GCA_049283735.1 Candidatus Dormiibacterota bacterium | reverse complement strand
GCGCGAGCTGGCGCGCCGGCTCGGGGTGACCCAGAACTACATCCCGGCGCTCGAGGCGGGCACCCGCAACCCTGGGCCGAAGCTCCGTCAGTCGCTGATGCAGCTGTTCGCGTGCGATTTCGAGGATCTCTTCCAGGTGGTGATGGTCAACCCCGTCGACCATCACGAGCAGGTGCTGCGACCCGAGGGCGGCGTTCGCGGAGTCTGAGGCGCGGCCTCGGGCGTCGCACCCCCGCGGGCTTCCCGCCGTCGCGGATTGCACGCCTTCGTACAATCGCGCCGTGCCTGACTCGCCGGATCTGCTCGTCCTCGAGGGAATGTCGTTCTACGGCTACCACGGCGAAACCCAGGCGGAGCGCACGCTCGGCAATCGTTTTTACGTCGGCGTCGAGATCCGCATGGACCTGTCCGTCGCCGGCCGCAGCGACGACATCGCCGACACGCTCGACTACTCGCGTGCCTTCGCCATGGTGCGCACGATCGTCGAGGACGAGCAGTACAGCCTGATCGAGGCGATCGCCGCGCGAATCGCCGAGAGCGTCCTCGCCCAGCCGGGAATCGACAGCGTCAAGGTCCGTGTCGGCAAGCAGCCACCGATCGCCGGAACGATCGACCGCTGCTGGGTGATCATCGAACGGTTCGCGCAGCCAGGAGCCCAGGCAGGGCTCAAAGAATGAGCGCGGTCATCGTCGACGGCAAGGCGATCGCCGCCGAGCTGCGCGCGGAGATCGCCGCGGAGATCGCCGCCATGATCGAGACCGGGAGCCGTCCGCCCTCGCTCGCCGTGGTCCTCTGCGGTGACGATCCGGCGTCGGCGATCTATGTGCGCAACAAGGGTCGCGCCGCCGAACGAGCCGGGGTGCAGTTCGCGCTGCACAGGCCGCCGGCGGAGAGCACCACCGCCGAGCTCGTCGACCTGGTCGGGCGACTCGACGCCGACCCTGACGTTGACGGGATCCTGGTGCAGCTGCCCCTGCCCGCGCACATCGATGCGCAGGCCGTGACCGAGCGCGTGTCCCAGGGCAAGGACGCCGACGGGTTCCATCCCTACAACTTCGGTCGGCTCGCCGAGGGCCACCCCGCGGTGGTGGCGCCGGGCACACCGCTCGGGTGCATGGAGCTGCTCCGCCGGAGCGGGATTTCCCTGCGCGGCAGCCGCGCCGTCGTCATCGGCCGCAGCGCCATCGTCGGACGCCCGCTCGCGCTCATGCTCACCAACGCCGACTCCACGGTGACGATCTGCCACTCCAGGACCCAGGACCTCGCATCGATCTGCCGCGAGGCGGACATCCTCGTGGCGGCGACCGGGCGACCGCGCATGGTCGACGCCTCGTATGTGAAACCCGGCGCGTTCGTGATCGACGTCGGCACGACCCCGCGCGACGGTGTCGTGGTCGGCGACGTCGACCGCGATGCCGTGGAGCCGATCGCCGGGTGGCTGACCCCCGTGCCCGGCGGCGTCGGGCCGATGACCATCGCCATGCTGCTGCGCAACACCCTGGCGCTTGCCCGGGCGCGGCGCGGGCCCGTCCAGGTCTGAGACCGATGCCCTCGATGCGCATTCGCTGGAGCGAGTCGGAGGCGCGCAAGCCGTATGCGCGCCCGTTCATGGTCACGTTCAGCGGCGATGACGGCAGCGACGTCGGCAGCGTCGCGCTCAACGGCGCCGACCTCCTGTACTACACCCAGTTCCAGACCGCGGTGCTCTCACTGGCGGGTGAGCTCTTTGTCGATGCCGCCGTCGAGGCGTCAGCCGATCCGCAGCACGCGTGGCTGGATCGGATCGCCGGCCTCCTGCCGCAGATCAGTGCGATCACGATCACCCCGCGATCGACGTTCGATGACAACCAGGGTCGCGTCTTCCGGCTGGTGATCAACACCGATGGCCGCGGCGCGGCGATCGTCGACGCCTCCGGGCTTCTCGAGTATCAGGAGGTACAGGCGGTGCTCGCCCACCAGACCGGCGGCCTCTACCGTGACCTCGCCATCGAGGGAGTCGAGGACGCTGCCGATCGGCGCCGAGCCTGGATCGGAGCGCTGCGCCGCCTGGTCAGCCGGCCCGATCCCGGGGAGGCGATGAACGAGGCCTGGCACTGGGCGTGAGCACCGCGATGTACGACCGCGCGGTGGCGACGCTCGACTCGGTCGCGTGGCGCGGCATCATGCCCGGGCTCGAACGCACGCGGGCCCTGCTCGCGGCGCTCGGCAACCCCCAGGTCGGACTTCGCGGCGCGCTCGTCGCGGGCACCAACGGCAAGGGATCGGTGTGCGCGACGGTGGATTCGATCTGTCGCGCCGCCGGGTATCGGTCCGTGCTCCTGACCAGCCCGCACCTCGTCTCGTACTGCGAGCGCATCGTTCGCGACGGTGTTCCGATCGGCGAGACTGAGTTCGGGGCGCTGGTCGATCGGGTGTGGAAGGCGGCAGAGGCCCTCCCCGAGGAACTCCAGCCCACCGGTTTCGAGGTGCTCACCGCCGCCGGCATCCTGGTCGCACGCGAGGCGGATGCCGAGGTGCTCGTGTGCGAGGTCGGCCTCGGCGGCCTGCTCGACAGCACCAACGTTCTCGACCTGGGCGTCGCCGCGATCACCAACGTCGCTCTCGACCACCAGGACCTGCTCGGCGAGACGATCCCCGAGATCGCGCGCGAGAAGGCTGCGATCATCAAGCCGGGCAACCGGACCGTGACCGCCGCCTCCGAGGGAGGGCTCGACGCGGTGCGGGCGCGCGTCGCCGAGGTGGGCGCGACCCTGTCGGTGGTCGGCGGCGACGTGGGATTCACCGGACGCTCCATGGGGATGGGCGGTGTCGTGGTCGAAACCGTGTTCGACGGGCGGCCCGTCACCGTGCACGCGCAGCTTCGGGGCTCATTCCAGGTCGCCAACATCGCCACCGCGGTCGCTGTCTGCGACGCGCTCAGAGCCACCGGCATCGCCGTCGACATCGATGCGGGCGCTGTCCTCCGCGGTTGCGAGAGCGTGCGCTGGCGGGGCCGCATGGACTGGATCGACGGCGCGCCGCCGATCCTGATCGACGGTGCTCACAACCCGGCGGGCATGGCCGCGATGGTCTCCGCGGCTCGTGAGCTGATCGGCCGGCGCCGGTGCGTGGCGGTCTTCGCGGCGATGCGCAACAAGGACGTCGAATCCATGGCCGCGGGGCTGCGCAGGCTCACCGGCGACGTCGTGGTCACGGCTCCGGCGGTGGAGCGCGCGACCCCGCCCGCCGAGCTGGCGACGCTCTTCGATCCTCCCGCCGCAAGCGCCGCCGATGTGAAGACCGCCCTGGAGCGCGCGCGTGTCCGCGCTGGACGCGACGGCGTCGTCGTGGTGTGCGGGTCCCTCTACCTCGCCGGCGAGGTGATCGAGCTACTCGGCGTCTGAGCGGGTCAGGCGGCGAGTACTGCGAGCAGCTTCGCCTCGAGCGACTGCTTCGGCTGGTAGCCGACGATGCGCTCTTCGGCCTTGCCGCCGCGGAAGATCATCAGCGTCGGAATGCTCATGATCCCGAACATTCCAGGGGTGATCGGGTTGGCGTCGACGTCAACCTTGGCGACCTTCACCTGGCCGTCGTACTGGGTGGCGAACTCCTCGACGATCGGGGCGATCATCTTGCACGGGGTGCACCACGAGGCCCAGAAGTCCACCAGAACGGGCAGCTCGGAGTCCAGCACCTCTTCCTTGAAGGTGGTGTCGGTAACGGTGACGGGGTGGGACATGGGGGTCTCCTGGTTGTGGGGCAGCCGCTGATCCATCGTACTCAACTGGCGGCGTCAGTCGAGACGGGTTTTGGGGTCGATGTCGATGAAGAAGCTCCGGAGGCGGGGGTCTTGGCGTCGGACTTTGCGCCGTCGGCCTTTTGGCCGTCGGCCTTGCCGGCACCGGGCTTTGCTCCCTCAGGCTTGGTGCCGTTGGTCGCGCTCTTCGAGTCGCCGCTGTCCGACGTGATCGACGACGAGGCGGCGCTGCGGCTGTCGGTCTTGTAGAAGCCCGAGCCCTTGAAGACGATGCCCGCGGGAAAGAACTGACGCGTCGCGGCGGCGCCACATGCCGGACAGGAAGCGCCGGGATCGTCGCGCATCGACTGCCAGAGCTCGAACTCGGTCAAGCATGTCGGGCAGCGGTATCCGTAGGTGGGCAATCAATGGTTCCCTGTTCGCGGTTGAACGCTTCAACTCTACCCGTTGACGGCCTCGAGCCAAACACGCCGGGGTGACAGCGACCCCATCAGACCTCGAACAATGCCAGCCCGGTCGGCACCTTCGGGTAGAAGTACGTGGACTTCTGCGGCATCGTCTCCCCGGCGCCGGCCACCGCGATCACCTCGTCGGTGCTCACCGGCAGGACGCCGAATGCGAGGATTGCCTCACCGCGCGTCACCGCGGCGTCGAGCTCGCCCGGGTCGCGAGTGTAGGCGAGCGCGCCGCCGCTGATCATGTCGCGAGACACGCCGGCGGGCCCGAGCACCTCGGCCTCGAGCACCGCGACGTCGAGCCGGTCACGCGGCGAGCCCTCGTCCCGGCGCGGACGGCGGAGCACCGCCGCGCCGTCGTTCGCGACCACCGCGAACGCGTGGTGGGTCGCGTGCATCGACGACGCCGCGGCGAGCGCCGCGCGCCCGTCGGCGGCGGGCAATGCCTCGTACACGTCGTCGAGCCGGGCCCACAGGTCGTCGAGGCTGAACGCGATCCCGGGTCCCGGCCGGACGAGCCGATGCGTGGGCAGGATCGTGATCCCGGGATCGTCCGCCGCGGCGAGGTAGACGAGGCACCGCTCCCAGGGCGCGCCCGGCGGGGCTGCCACGTCCGCGCCACGGCGCTCCTCCGCGTATGCGGCGGCGGTCTCGTAGCGATGATGGCCGTCGGCCACATACAGCGCGGCACTGCGCAGAGCGCGTTCGATCGCTTCGACCCGCGGTGGGCCGGCGACGCGCCAGAGCAGCAACTTCTCCGACGCGATCTCTCCATCGATGCGCCCGCCCAGCAGCGCGTCGCCGATCGCCACGCCGTCGAGTGTCTCGGCGATGCGGTCGGCGTCCGTCCACACCGCGAAGACGGGGCTCGTTTGCGCTCGCGTGGCGCGAAGGAGCGCGAGGCGGTCCAACTTGGGGCCGCGCAGCGTGCGCTCGTGCGGGCGCAGGTCGGAGGTCTCCCAGGGCGTGGCCGCCACGGTCCCAAGCACGCCGCGGCGCATGCGTTGAGTGCCATCGGGGTGTTGGAAGTGGTGATCGACGACGTAGAAGCTCGCGGGGACGTCGCGGACCAGGACGCCGAGGTCCAGCCACGACGCCAGAAAGGATGCGGCGCGCGTATAGCGGTCGTCGACGCCCTCGACGTCGTTCGGGTAGGACACGCCGTAGTCGATGCGGAGGATGTTGCGCAGATCGCGGCCGTACAGCTGCTCGCGCTGCGCGTCCGTGATGACGTCGTACGGCGGCGCGAGCACGCGGCCGAGTTTCACGTGCTCGGGGTTGTAGCGAGTGCCCTGGAAGGGCAGAACCGTGGCCATGCTTCTGCTTCCGTCCGCGGACGGAGCGTCAGGCCTTCAGAGCCGCACCTGGCGGAGCTGGTCGAGCATGGCGGTTTCGCGCACCTCCTCGAGAAGCTCGACGCTCACCGGGTCGTCGATCTCCATCAGCATCACCGCATGGCCGCGCGGACGGTCCCGCCCCAGCTCGATGCCGGCGATGTTGACGTCATTGCGCGCGAGCAGCGTTGAGATGGCGGCGATCACACCCGGACGATCCTGGTGGGTGACCACGAGGAAGGTGCCGGCGGGCTGCATGTCGACCCGGAAGTCGTTGATTCGGGTGATCCGAGCGCCGTCGTCGAACTGGGTGCCGGCAATGGTCAACCTCTGCTCCCCGACCACCTCGACGAGCAGCGAACCCTCGGGATCGACGCTTCGTGTGGTGTGGCGCTCGTCGACATCGACGCCCATCGACGTGGCCACGATCTTCGCGTTGACCGGGTTGACGCGGGTCTCGGTGAAATGCGCGAAGAGCCCGCGCAGGACGTGGGCGGTGATGATCGACGTGTCGATACCGGCGAGCTCACCGGAGTAGCTGCAGACGACACGGCGCAGCTTGCGACCGTCGAGCTGCGCCGCCAGCGAGCCGATCTTCTCAGCCAGGACGAGGTACGGCTGGAGCCTCGCCAGCTCCTCGGGCAGCACCGTGGGCGCGTTGACCGCGTAGCGCGGGGTTCCGCCCGCCAGATATTCCACGATCTGATCGGCCACATCGAATGCGACATTCACCTGGGCCTCGCGCGTGCTGGCGCCGAGGTGGGGCGTCACGACCACCTTCTCGAGCTGGAGCAGCGGATTCGAGGCGTCCGGCGGCTCCTTGGTGAAGACGTCGATGGCTGCCCCGGCGATATGGCCGTCGCGGATCGCATCGGCGAGCGCCTGCTCGTCGATGATGCCGCCGCGCGCAACGTTGATCAGGCGAGCGCCCTTGCGCATCCGTTTGAGCTCTGCCGCGCCGATCACGCCGCGGGTGGCATCGGTCAGCGGGACGTGGACGGTGAGGAAGTCACTTTCCGTCAGCAATGTCTCAAAGTCACAGAGCTCCACGCCCGCCTGGAGCGCGCGATCGGCGGTGACCAGCGGGTCGTGAGCGAGCACCCGCATGCGCAGCCCCTCGCGGGCGATGCGGGCGACCTCGGAGCCGATCTTCCCGAGTCCGAGGACTCCGAGCGTCTTCTCGCGCAGCTCGATACCCATGAATTTCGAGCGCTCCCACAGGCCGCTGTGGAGAGACCGGTCGGCGGCGGGGAGGTTGCGCGCGAGCGCCAGCATCATGGCGATGGCGTGCTCGGTCGCCGCGATGGTGTTGCCGGTGGGTGCGTTGAGCACGAGGACGCCATGCCGCGTCGCGGCTTCGAGGTCGATGTTGTCGACGCCGACCCCCGCGCGCCCGACCACGCGCAGTCGCGGCGCGGCGGCAAACACGTCGGCGGTCACCTTGGTCTCGCTGCGAACCACAAGTGCGTCGTAGTCACCGATGCGCTCGCGGAGCGCGCTCGGGTCGAGCCCGGTCATGACGTCGACCTCGCCGGCGGCGCGCAGGCGGGTCACGCCGTCCTCGGCGATGGGGTCGGCCACCAGGATGCGCGTCACCGTCCCGGCTACGGTGCGTGGCTCCGCGGTGACGGTCACCCGACGGTGACGGGTTCTGCCTGCGCGACCGCCCCGCGTGCTTCCGCCTGTGCCGCCGCGATGGCGAGTCCGCCGCGCGTTCGCAGTCCGGTGTCGATGAGTCCGGCCTCGAGCAGAGCGAGGATCGTGTAGGCGTCGGCGTCGTCGATGAAACCGAGGTGGCCGATTCGGAAGATCTTCCCTTGCAGCGATTCCTGACCGCCCGCGAGCACAAGGCTGTGTGCCGTCCGCAACGTGGTCAGCAGATTTTTCAGCGCTTCGGGCGTATCCGCGGGGCTGTGCACGGCGGTGACGGTGTTGCTGCGATGACCCTCGGCCGCGAGCAGCCTCATGCCCATCGCCTGGACACCGGCGCGGATCATCCTGCCGACGCGAGCGTGGCGGGCCCAGACGTTGTCCAGTCCCTCTTCGCGAAGCATCGCCAGGCCTTCCTGGAGCGCGAACATCACCGAGACGGCCGGCGTCGTTGCCGTCTGCTTCTTGTCCTGCGCCTTCTTCTCGCGGGCGAAGTCGAGGTAGAAGCGAGGGTTCGTGGCGGTGTCTGAACGAGCGAACGCCGCCGCGGTGACTGCGATCATCGCGATGCCCGGCGGAGCCATCCAGCCCTTCTGGGATCCGGTCACCAGCACGTCGATGCCGAGCGCGTCCGTCTCCAGCGGCAGGCAACCGGCACCGCTGACGCTGTCGACCGCCAGCATCTTGCCGCGACTCTTGACGACACCCGCAATCCCAGCGAGGTCGTTGGTCACGCCGGTCGAGGTCTCGTTGTGCGTGACGAAGACGGTGGTGACGTCGGGGTGCGCGGCAAGCGTGCGCTCGACGTCCTCGGGATCGATGGGCTCGCCCTGAGGCACCGTCAGACGCACGACCTCGGCGCCGTAGGCGTCGCCGATCTTCGCCCAGCGCTCGCCGAACGAACCCATGACGCAGAACAGCGCCTGCTCGCCGGGGCTGAGCAGGTTCACCACGCCGGCCTCGAGACCTCCGGTGCCACTGCACGGATAAAGCAGGATGTCGTTGTCGGTGCGAAGCGCCCAGCGCAGGCCTGCGATGACGTCATCCATCACCTCGGCAAACTCCGGGCCGCGGTGGTTGATCATGGGACGGCTCGCGGAGCGGACCACGCGAGCGGGGAGCGGGGTCGGACCGGGAACGCGGAGCTGTGGTTCACCCATGCCGCGAAGTCTACCGAAGGCCGCCTTCCGGCCTGCTTCTGCCCGCCTTGCGACTACCCCACGGTGACCCTGTCGGGCGCACGCGTCCACGACCGATACCGGTGCGAGGGTGGGATCGCGAGCACGCGATGCCCTTCGGTCTTGACCAACTGCCAGCCGCCCTCGTGCACCGACCAGTGATGGCGATGGCAGAGGAGCACGAGATTGTCGAGATCCGTGTCCCCGCCGTGCCCCCAGTGCAGGACGTGATGGGCGTTGGTCCACGACGCGGGGCGATCGCAGCCGGGCCAGACGCAGCCGCCGTCGCGCACCCGGAGCGCGGCACGGGTCGCACCCGAGGGCAGCCGCAGCGCCCGGCCCACATCGATCACCGCCGAGTCCGGGCCGAGCAGAACGCGCCGGATGCTCGCGTCACAGGCGAGGCGTTGCACGGTGGCGGCCGGCACCGCGCCGGCGAACTCGAGGTCGCCGCCGGGCGCGCCCTTCAAACCCATGACGGTCTCGACCGAGGCGGTGAGCTGCAAATGAGTGCGCTGGCCGCCCGTGTCAGTGCTGAACCCATGATCCAGGGCGTGATGCGCGAGCTCGACGAGCGCGTCGGCATAGCGACGCTCGCGAGAGCGGTCGTCGCCCGCGCCCTTGCGCGTTGTCAGCGGGGCGAGGGCGACCCGCAGCGTGGCACCGCCGACCGGGTCGAGCAGCCCGCGAATGACGATCCGACCGTCCTCGCAGCGGGTCAGCTCGAGCCGTCGCGACTCGACCGCGCTCACCCCTTCGGCGAGCACCGCGGCGGCATCGGCGGCGTGGCGCGCGTGGGTGCAGTCCTGGGCAAACCGGCTGACCGAGTTCTCGAGGGCGAGCTCGAGCAGTGGGCGCTCGTCAAAACCACCCCCGCCGGTCACTGCCCGCTCGTTCCCCGCAATCAGGGCGAGGTGGGCGAATCCGATCCGCCCGGCCTCCAGAGCAGCGACACTCGCCGGCAGGCGTTCCGCCGCCTCGCCGGTGGCGACCGCACGCGCCGCCGCGCCGATCGACATCGCGCACCGGTGGCGGACCCAGTTGATCGCCGACGTCGACCCCTGCGCCTCGTATTCGTCTGTGGAGGCGAAGGTTGCCGCCTCGCGCGCGAAGCGGAGTTCGAGGAGATCGATCCCATGGCGGAGCTCGATCAGACGCTCGCCGAGTTCAGACGGCGAGGCCTCGACCGGCTCCGCCACGAACCGTGCGATGTCAGCCATCAGGCTATGCAGCGACTTCATGTTGCCCACGCCGTCACACATTTCAGTAGTATAGAACAAGTGTTCGCCTTTGGTGGCGTCGCAGTGGAACTAGACGCTGCCGCCGAAGAACACCTGGGTTTTGGGAAACCAGCGTTCGAGAGGCGCCGACTTGTCGACGTGGTCGTCCTGCGGACTGGTGAAGGTGAAGTCCTTCGCAAGCAGGCGCGTGGCGGCCTCGAGATCCTGGTTGCGATACGCATCCATCGACGCCCGGACCGTGTCGATGTTCGATATCACAGCGGAATATCGTCGTACACCGAACCACCATGCGGCGCGGGATCCTCGACCGGTGAGTCCGGGGATAAACGACGTCGCCCGCGTCGTCGTCGACCCGCGGCCCGGCGCAGCCACATCGCGCCGCCGAACAGACGCAGGACCAGCGCGATCAGAACCACCAGCACGCGTGCCACCGCATCGCGAAACAGCAGCACCAATCCGACAACGCCGATGCCGGCGAGCCACGCGATGACCGGGCCGAACTGGAACCCACTGGTTCCCGGCAGCGTGGCCGAGGCTGGTGCGAGCGAGACGGGCGTGACCGTGCCAGGGTGGCCGCGCCGCCAGGCTCGGATCGCATCGCGCCGGGCGATGATCGCCGGCATGTAGGCCTCGACGCCGTCGCGCAGTCCGATGGCCACCTCCTGACGAAAGGACGTTGAGGCCACCAGCGAAGCGTCGGTCCGATTGGTGAGGTAGCCGATCTCGACGGTCGCGACCGGCACCGGGTTGTGTGCCCACGCTGGGTCGCCGAGCTGCACGCCGTCGCCGGGCACGCCGTCGGTCGCGATCTGGGCGGTGAGCGCGTCGCTCAGCGTCTGCGCGAACGCGGCGCTCGCGTTGGTCGGATAGAGCACCAGCGACCCTGCCGTCCGCGCGTCGGCCGCGGCGCCGGTTGCGATGCTCACCACAAGTGCCGCGTGATGCGCAATTGAGACGCGTTTACGCCGAGCAACTGACACGTAGACGTCGGAACTTCGGGTCATCACCACCTCGACGAGGTCGGCGCGCAGCAACGCCGCCAGCCTTGCGCCCACGTCGAGGTCGACGACCTTCTCGGCCATTCCGTTGAACCCGATGGCTCCGCGGTCGGTTGGGCCGCCATGGCCCGGGTCGACGGTGACCACGATCGGGGCCGGCGACGCCGACGAAGCCGCTAGGGCGTGGGGCGCCGGGCCGAGGACACCCGCGAGAACCGCGGCGACCGGGGCGAGGGCAAGGATGTGGAGATAACGTGCCCGGTGGCGCATGCGCCTTGGGCCCAGTATAGGTACGGCGTGTCAGCAAAACCGCATCGGGAAGCGTCGGGATAAGAGTGATTGCAGCGGCGAGCGTTCGTCCGGCGGGCGACGCATTGCCCGAACGGACCTTCGAGGCCGTTGCCGTTCCGGACGCCAGGCGGCTCTACTCGCTCGCGCTCTCGATCCTTCGAGACGAAGGTGAGGCTGAGGATGCGGTTCAGGAGACGCTGCTCAAGGCCTGGCGGTCCTGGGGCTCGGTGGCGGAGATGGACCGTCCCGCCTCGTGGCTGACCCGCGTCTGCGTCAACCACTGCATCAGCCGGCGCCGTCACCTGCGCTCGCGAGGGTGGCCGCCGCAGGCGCTGATCGAGGACGCTGCGTCACTCGGCGACCCGGGGGCGGCAGCGGAGTTCGTCGACATCGACCGGGCATATCGCCGGCTCTCGCTCAGGCAGCGGGCCGCGATCACGCTCAACTACCGGCACGGCTACTCCATTGACGAGTGCGCCGTCTTCATGGGCTGCCGGCCCGGTACCGTGCGAGCCCACCTCGCACGAGGCCTCGTCACGTTGCGAAAGGAGCTTGGCGATGGTTGACATCGACCCTCGTCTCGATTCGAAGCTGCGCGTCTTCTTCGAGCGCATCGAATCGTCAACCCCGCCGCCGGGGCTGACGGACATCGACGTCGAGTCGCCGGGTCACGGACGGCGCGCGACGTTCAACCTGTTCGCCGGGCTGGCCGCTGCTGCCGTCATCGCGGCGGGTATCGCAGTGTTCGCCATTGAGTTGAGCAGTCACGACAATCCGGCACCCGGACCAGCCGCCGGGTCCGCATCGCCCCTCAAAGCGATGCCCCAGCTCGGTGACGGTGGCGTTCCCACTGCCGCCCATGTCGTGATTTCGCTGACTCGCGGCCACGGACCGCTGCAGCTCCAGACGATTGTGCCGCAGGGAACGCTCTATATCCAGTTCAACTGTCTGGGGCCTGGTTCGTTCGAGATTGCCTCAACCAACCACGTGATCGACAACGTCCTCGAGCAATGCTCGACCGACACTGGCGTCACCACCATGACGGTGCAGGGTCCAAAGGCCTACGACGACAAGCCGCTGACGCTGCGGGTCACCGCCGACCCAGCGATGCGCTGGGAGATCTACGCGGCCCAGAGCAGGGCGCTGTTGCCGCCGTTCACAATTGATCCGGACTCGCGTGTACTCGTCCCGCTGACGTACGGCACAGGGTTAGCGACTCTCCCCGCCTTCCTGCTCGCACCAGGCGAAGACGTTTATGTACAGGTCGCCTGCAACTCGGCCACCGCTGCGGACACGGTGCAAGTAGGGGAAAACCAACGTTTCGGCTCGGAGATCGCCGGATGCTCCACGCCCTCAGGGGGACATGGCGGGTGGTTTCAGGAGAACCAGGGTGGCCCGAATGGCGGTTCAGTGACGACATATGTCACCGCCGACGCCGCGGTCAGCTGGGAGATCCTGATGACCGATGGACCGCCGCCGATATTGGTGCCCTCCGCAGGCGCCCGAGCAGTGGCACCCACCGCATATGGCAGGGGATCGGGCGGCGTCTCCGCATTCACCGCAGCCACGGTCTACTCGATCGGAGTCGGCTGCTCCGGGGCTGGATCGTTGAAGATCGCGGCCAGCACTTCGCAAGTCGCGACCATCCGCTGCGGGGGTCTCTCCGAATTCTTCACGCCATCTGACCAGGTCCGAGGTCAACCGGTCTCCCTGTCGGTCGTGGCTTCATCAACGCTGGGCTGGGAGGTCGAAGTCTTCGAAGGCGGCGGTCCGGCACCAGGCAGCTGCGCCGCGTGGCTCAACGATGTCTTGAGCCCGACTCCTTGCGCCGGACCGAGCCCTTAGCGGATCTCCGCGAACGGCAGCAGGGCGATGTGCCGCGCCCGCTTGAGCGCAACCGTCAGCGTCCGCTGGTGCCGGGCACACGTGCCGGTCATTCGCCGCGGCAGGATCTTGCCCCGCTCCGAGAGGTACCGGCGCAGGCGCGTGACCTCTTTGTAATCGATGAAATCGATGTGCTCCAGGCAAAAGCTGCACACCTTGCGGCGGCGGCGGTCGAAATCAGGCATGGCTCTCCAGGCTAGAACGGCAAACTCAGAACGGAATGTCATCAGGGTCGACGTCGCCGCCGACCGGAACGGTGACCGGCACCGCGGCGCCGCCGTCGCCGGCAGGCGCACCACCTTCCTGGCGGCCCGCGCTGTCCAGGAACTGCACGTCGTTGGCGTTGACCTCGGTCTTGTAGCGCTTCTGGCCGCTCTGGGCGTCGTCCCAGGAGCGGGTCTGCAACCGGCCCTCGACATAGATGAGCCGGCCCTTCTGCAGGTACTGCGCGGTGGTCTCGGCGAGCTTGCGGGTGCCCTGGTTCCAGACGACCACGTCGTGGTAGTCAGTGAACTCCTTGCGCTCCCCGGTCGCCGGGTCGCTCCCGTAGCGATTGGTCGCGAGGGCGAGGTTGCACACGGCGGTACCGCTCGGCGTGTAGCGAAGCTCGGGGTCGCGGGTCAGCCTGCCGATGAGCATCACGCGATTGAGGGAACCCGCCATCACAAATCTCCTTCGTCTTCATCGATTGCCGAGGGCACGTCGTCTGCTTCCAGATCGTCGTCCCCACCCACGGACCCTGCATCGACAGTATCCGCGTCTGCGCCGTCGATGTCAGCAGCGGGCTCGATCGGTCCCTGCACCTCCTCGATCTCGGCCTCGGGCTCCGGCATCGGCCCCTCGTGCACGACGATGAGGTGGCGGAACACGGTGTCGTGGATGCGGAGCGCGCGCTCGATCTCCGCGACCTTGTCGCCGTCGAGGTGGAAGACGACCAGGACGTAGTGGCCCTCGCGAAGCCGCTTGACCTCGTAGGCGAGACGCCGCTTGCCCCACAGCGTGGTCTTGACGACCTCGCCGCCCTGGGACTCGATCAGGCCGCGCACCGACTTCACGGCGACGCGCACCGCGTCATCCTCCAGCTCCGGCCGGACGATGTACATCAGCTCGTAGTCACGCACCATGCGTGGCACCTCCTTTCCTCTGGGCTTGCGGCGCCCGGGGTGCTGCGGCTGCCGAGGTGATCAGGCAGTCGCGATCCGGGCGCAGGAAAGCGTTATGTGGAAACGCTCCTCGATGAGAAGCGCTCGCAGTGTAGCAGGAGGCGCTCTCAGGCCAGCCGGAAGGTCTTCGGCAGCGTGGTGAGATTGCGGAAGCCGGTCTCGGTGACCACCACAAGGTCCTCGATGCGGATGCCCCCAAGCCTCGGGTCGTAGAGCCCGGGCTCGACGGTGATCACATCCCCGACTTCGAGGACGACATCCGATTCGTTGACCCGTGGGAACTCGTGGATCTCGAGACCGAGCCCATGCCCCGTCCCGTGAATGAAGCGCGCGTCGCTCTGGATATCGCGATACGGCTTGGCCAGCGACGCGTAGCCGTGCGTCTTGAAGACCTCGCAGCACGCGTGATGGACATCACGTCCGTTCGCTCCCGGCTTCACGGTGTCGAGGCCCGCCTGCTGGGCTTCGAGCACGGCGTCCCACATGCGCTCCACATCCGGCGGCGGAGTCCCGCGCACGACGGTGCGGGTCATGTCGCCCCAGTACCGCGTGGTCTTGTTGAAGGGGTAGATGTCGAGCACGATCGGCAGGCCGGCGCGAATCACGTCGCTCATCGCCCGGTGAGGATCGGCCGATTCCGGGCCGCCGCAGGCGATCGAGTCCTCGGTGCTGCAGCCCTGTTCGAGGAGGTGGCTCTCGATGGTGAAGATGAGGTCCTTGCTGGTGAGGTTGCGCCCTTCGTGGACGAGCAGGCCGTCGCGGATCTCCGCTGCGGCGATCACATCGATGGCCTTCTGGAGCGCGGCCATGCCGGCGTTCTCCGTGGAGGTGATCCACTCCACCTCCTGGGGCGTCTTGATCCGGCGCCGCTGCTGGTAGATGTCCGTGCGCGGCCGGACGTCGACATCGTTGTGCCGGAGGTGGTCGGCGAGCACGGCCGGAAAGTCCGCGTCCACGTCGACCCCGCTGAGACCGTGCTCGCGACAGACGGCCAACAACAGGGCCGCCCAACCGTCGTACTCGTTGCCTCCCGCAGGCGCCGCCGGGATCTCCAGCTCGACGGTGCTGCGCACCGCGCCCACCGAAGCCTGCTTGCGAGCGCGGCCCTCCTCGAGCGCACTGGTCCAGAGCACCGTGTCGGAGCCGCCGCGGTCGACGACGACCACCGGGTCGGGCGCGAGGAATCCGGTGCGATACAGGATGTCGGGGTGGTGGTAGGTCTCCCCGAAGAGCAGCACGGGACGCTGGTCACTCATACGGCGGAGCGTAGCAGCCAGGTGTCACGCTCTCGCCATGACCATGGTGTCCGAGCGACGCAGCCGCGCCGAGGGAATCGCGTGGTTCGCGGCAGGGTATGCGGGCGCTGCGGGGTTCTTCGCCCTCGAGGTATCCACCCGCAGGCGCGGCGCGGCGTCGAGTCTCCACGCTTCGAGCGATGATCGCGGGACCACGCGGATGATCGTCGCCGCGTACACGACGGCCGCGATAGCGGCGCCGTTGGTGCGACTCCGGTGGCGGCGGCAGCTTCCTCGAGCAGCGGGTCCGGTGGGCGTCGGGCTCGAGGCAGCGGGGCTGGGCATCCGGGCCTGGTCGATGCGCACCCTCGGGCAATCCTATTCGCGAACGCTCCGGGTCGAGGAGGCGCAGCACATCGTGGAACGCGGACCGTATCGATTCGTGCGCCATCCCGGGTACGCGGGTTCGCTGCTGATCTGGACAGGATTTGCACTAACGTCGCGGAGCCTTCCGGTGGTGGAGGTCGTCGGGGGATTGCTCGGGGTCGCGTATCACCGGCGCGTGGCCGCCGAGGAGGCACTCCTGCGCCGCGACCTTCCCGGGTATGCGGCGTACAGCGGACGGACCAAGAGGCTGATACCGTTCGTGTGCTGAACGGCGCCCGCGAGAGAGCGTGCCTGCGCAAAACCCGGTGGTGGTCAGCGGGGGACTCGAACCCTCGACCTCGCGGATGTGAACCGCGCGCTCTAACCAGCTGAGCTAGCTGACCCCGTCGAGAAAGTCTAGGTCAGGCGCCGACCAGCTTCGTGTAGCCGGCCTCATCGAGCAGGTCACCACCGGCGTCACCTGAGCTGTCGATGCGGAGCATCCAGCCCTCGCCGTAGGGATCGGAGTTGACGAGCTCGGGGCGGTCGGTCAGGGCGGTGTTCACCTCGGCCACGATGCCGCTCACCGGTGCGTACAGGTCGGACGCCGCTTTCACCGACTCGATGGCGCCGAACTTCGCACCTGCCTTGACCTCGGTGCCTGCGGCGGGAAGCTCGAGAAAGATCACGTCACCGAGCTGCGCCTGGGCGTGATCGGTGATCCCCACCGTCGCCTTCGAGCCCTCGACGCGGACCCACTCGTGGCTGGGGGTGAACCGGTAGTCGGAGAGGTCGGCCACGTTTCAGGTTCCCTTGGGGCGGCGGTAGAAGGGCAGCGGCACCACCGTTGCCGCGGCGACGGTGCCCCTGATATCGACGGCGAGCTCGGCGTCCGCCGGGACGTCGCCGTCCAATGATGCGGTGGCGATCGAGTGGTCGAGCGTGAAGCTGTAGGTCCCGCTGGTGATCTCGCCGGCAGCCACGCCGCCGGCGAGCACCCGTTGGCCGTGGCGGGCGATCGCCCTGCCCTGGAGCTCGATACCGACAAAACGCCGCGGGGGGTGCGCGGGGTCGAGCCGGGACAGCGCCGGGCGTCCGATGAACTCGCCCTTCTGGAGCTTGACGGTCCAGCCCAGCGAGCAGCTGTACGGGTCCGTGTTGTCGTCCATATCCTGGCCGTACAGGCGCAGGCCCGCCTCGAGGCGGAGCGTGTCGCGCGCGCCGAGACCGCAGGGGATCATGCCCTCCGCGGCGCCGGCCTCGAGGAGCGCGTCCCAGAGCCCGGGAGCATCCGGCGCGTCGACGTAGAGCTCGAAGCCATCCTCGCCGGTGTAGCCGGTCCGCGAGACTGCCGCGTGCACACCCGCCACCCGGGTGTCCCTGAAGTGGAAGGGGCGCACGTCGGTGACCTCGTCCTCACAGAGTCCCGCCACCACCCCGACCGCTCGCGGGCCCTGCACCGCCAGCAGCGCCAGCGCGTCGCTCAGATCCTCGAACGCTGCAGCCTCGCCGTGACCGCGCATCCAGGCGGTGTCCTTCGCCCGGCAGGCGGCGTTGATCACCACCATGTAGCCGCCCGGGTCACGGTAGACCACCACGTCGTCGACGATCCCGCCGGCCTCGTTGCACATCACGCCGTAGAGGGCCCCCCCGACCTCGAGACGAGCGACGTCGTTGGTCACCAGGCGCTGCACGACCTCGAGCGCGCCGTCGCCGCTGAAGCGCACCTCGCCCATGTGCGAGAGGTCGAACAGGCCGCACCGGGTCCGGACCGCGATGTGCTCCTCGCGAATGGTCGAATACTGCAGCGGCATGTCGAAGCCGCCGAACTCAACCATCCGTGCCCCCGCCGCTACGTGCCGGTCGTGGAGCGGAGTTCGCAAGGCCATGGGCTCGCGAGTGTAGTACGTTCCCAGACCGCTTCAAATGATCATTGCCCTCATCGCCGTGGCGGCCGTCGTGGTCGTCGTCTGCACCGCTCTGCTGGTCGCGCGCCATCGCACCTTCGGCGTGTCCTTGCCCCGGGTGAGGGGCAGGCTCGGCCTCGCCGGCCTCATCGCGGAGGTCACCGTCGCTCGCGATCGCTGGGGCGTGCCCCACCTCAACGCCACCTCGATGGAGGACGCCGCGTTCGCGATGGGTGTCGTCCACGCGCAGGACCGGCTCTGGCAGATGGAGGTGACCCGGCGGGTGGCGACCGGGCGGATCAGCGAGGTGATCGGCAGCGAGGGCGTGAACATCGACCGCTTCATCCGCCGGGTGGGACTGCACCGGGTCGCTCGCGAGGAGGAGCTGCGGCTTGCTCCGGAGGCGCGCCGCATGCTCAAGGCGTACGCCGCCGGTGTCAATGCCATCGCCCTGTCGGGCCGGGCGCTGCCCCTCGAATACCGGCTGCTCGGCGTGACCCCGGAGCCGTGGGAGCCGATGCACAGCCTCGCCGCGCTCAAGCTGCTGGCGCTCGGGCTCAGCATGAACTGGGATACCGAGGTGCAGCGATTGGAGCTGCTTCGGGCGATCGGCCCCGAGCACGCCGCCCGGCTCGACATCGTCTACCCCGACGCCAACCCGACCATTCTCGCGGGCACCGTTCGCGCCGCCGGCGGCAGCGACGCCCGCACCCAGCTGCTGACCATGTTCCGGGAAGCCGCTCGCTGGATTCCCACCGCAGGAGGGATGAGCAACTCCTGGGTCGTCTCCGGCGAGCGGACCGCGTCGGGCCGGCCGATTCTCTGCAACGATCCGCACCTGGTTCCGGGGATGCCCTCGATCTGGTACGCCGCCCATGTTCGAGCCGGCGAGGACTTCGAGTCGACCGGCGTGACCATGCCCGGCATGCCGTTCGTGATCATCGGCCACAACAAGCGCGTCGCCTGGGGATTCACCAATTCCTTTGCCGACTGCCAGGACCTGGTCATCGAGGAGTTCGATTCCCCCGCGGGCGATCGATTCCGCACCGAGCGTGGGTTCGAGCCGGCACGGCGGCTGCGCGAGATCATCCACGTCAAGGGCTCATCCGACGTGCTCGAGGAGGTGGTGGTGACCCGCCATGGTCCTGTCGTCGAGCGCATCGAGGATCCGGACCGAGCCATCTGGCGAGGGCTCGCGCTGCAGTGGACCGCGCTGCAGCCGGGGGGCGCCGCCGAGGGGCTCCTCCGCCTCCAGCGTGCCGGCGACTGGGCGAGCTTCAAGGACGCCTTCGCGCCGTTCGACGCTCCTTCGCAGAACGTCGTGTACGCGGACGTCGACGGCCACATCGGCTACCTGCTGTCCGGGCGGATCCCGGTCCGGAAGGCGAGGCCGAGCGGGCTTCCCATGCAGGGCTGGACCGGGGACGCGGTGTGGACGAGATACCTGACCCCGGACGAGGTCCCGCAGCTGTTCGACCCTCCCGAGCAGCAGATCATCACGGCCAACAACCGTATTGCCGGCAACAGCTTCCCGTTCTACATCGGCACCGACTACCTGTCCGGATACCGCGCCACACGGATCGGCGAGCTGCTCAGCGCGCGGGTGGTCGACCTGGCCTACATGGCCCGCGCGCAGATGGACCTCGTCTGCCCCCCGGCGCGCCACGTGGTCCGGTTGCTGGGGTCGATGCACTGCGCGCATCCGGGCGCCGAGGCCGCGCGCCACCGGCTCGCGCAGTGGGACGCGGTGATGGACCCGGGCCGTGTCGAACCGACCATCTACGAGGCGTTCATGGCCAGGCTCGCCGAGCATTCACTGAGCCCGATCTGCGGCAACGCTTGGCGGATCCTCGCGGGTGTCGACCTGTCGCACCCGGTCTTCCAGTACCCGGGAAACATCGTCGGCCGTTTGACCCCATCGCTGATCGAACGCTGGGAGCTCGGGGATGACGGCTTGTTCGAGGGCTTGACGACCTGGGCGGAGGTGGTGGCGAAGTCCCTGGACGACGCCATGAGCGACCTTCGCGGCCGCTATGGTCGCAATTCGCGTCGCTGGACCTGGGGGCGCGTCCACCGGCTCGAGCTCATCCATGCCTTCGGGCGCCGTCGCGGCCTGGCCTGGTTCTTCAACGCCCGGTCGATCAGGGTCGGCGGCAATACCGACACCGTCCTGGCCACCTCAGAGGTTCCGGGCGAGGCGTTCGAGACCCGGCTCTCGGCGCCGTCCTGGCGCCAGGTCATCGATGTGGGGAACTGGGACGCGAGCGGCGGGATCCACGTTCCCGGGCAGTCCGGACAGCCGGGATCACCTCACTACCGCGATCTGTCCCGGCGCTGGCGCACCAACCGGCAGTTCCCCCTCTACTGGAGCGCGCAGCAGGTGCGCCGCCACGCCCGCACGCGGCTGATCCTCCACCCAGTCCCCGGACCGCACGGCGCAGAGGCCGGCGGGCGAACATAGGGTTGTGACCACCTCCGACCAGCGCGGGATCGTGCGCGGGTGCTGCCTCGGGCTGATCGTGCTCCTCTTCGTCGCGGGCGGCTCGGTCTTTCTTGCCGATCGCGCCCTGGCCGCACCGTCGCTCGGGGCGCCGCCCGCGGGTCCCTCGCACGGAGGAAGCGAGCCGGCGATCGCGGTCGCGCTCGGCAAGGCCATGGTGGCGCAGCTCCTCGAAGCACCGCACGGCGTCGTGGTGCTCAGCGAGCAGGACCTGACGGTGCTCGCCATCGCCAACAACCCGCACCCCGACGAGTTCAGAGACCTGCAGGTGCGGGTTCGCTCCGGCCTTGTGGTCGTCTCCGCGACCGTCTCCGCGGGCCCGTTCACGCCGACCGCCGTCGCGCACATCAGCCTCTCGCTGCGGCCGGGAGCATCCGGGTCGGTGATCACCGCGCAGATCCCCGAGGTGGACGTCGGAATGCTCGGCCTCCCGGGATTCGCCGGCGACGGCTTCGTCTCGGAGATCGACGCGGGCCTGTCGCTGAACCGCCTGTTCGCGATCGTCCCGGAGCTCACCGCCCTGCGGCGGGACATCGAGTGCGTCGCGGTGGTGCCGGGGGGAGTCGCGGTCGGCGTGCACGATCCAGGGATACCGCCGCTCGCCTCGTCGTGCGGGTGACCTAATCGGGAATCTTCGTGGCGGTCACGGCAAGAACGAACGCGGCATGGCTCTGCACCTGAGGATAGTTGCCGAGCGGCGAATGATCGACCGGATCGGCGACCTCGCCAAAGAGCCCGAGCGGTCCCCGGGTGGCGAGCGCCGACTCGAGCCATGGCGAACCGTCGCGCCCCCTCGCGGCGAGCGCCCCGGCCAGCCAGAAGGTCGGAAAGACGAAGGGGGCAGCTGGATCCGAGAGCGGGTCGGGCTGCCCCTCGTAGCGGTCGAGCAGACCGCCACGCCCGAGTCGCGCGACGATCAGGTCGAGGGTGGGATCGATCCGCCCGGCGACCACGTCGAGCCCGCCGAGGAGCGCTGCCTGGGCGAGCGCAGCGTCGGCGCCGCCGCCGTCGATGCGCAGCTCCAGCGCCCCACCAGCAGTACCGAGGTCGGCGACAGCCGCAGCCGCGGCGTGACGCCATGCGGCCGCGTCGCCGGAGATGACCCGCTGGTCGGCCAGCGCAGCGGCGCCTTCCAGTCCGCTGGCCGCCGTGATCAAGGAATGCGTGTAGCGCGCCGGCGCGCCGCGGATCTCCCAGATGCCGTGGTCGGGCTCGCGCCAGTGCTCGACCAACCACCCGGCGAGGATCGGCACCGCCACTCGGAGCTCGTCGGGCAGGGCTGATTCGCGAGCGAGCGAGGTGGCGAGCTCGATCACCTCGCCGGGCACGTCGAGCTGCGGCTGGCCGGCAGCGGCATTGCCGATCCGAACAGGGCGAGCGCCGCCGTAGCCGGCGAGCTCGGGAATCTCCGTCTCTTCGGGGGGCGCGGTCCCGTTCACCCGAACGAGCGGGATCGGTCCGGATTCGGTCACGACGGCGCCGATGAAGGCTCCGAGCCACCCCGCCGCGTCCACCAGGCCGAGCCGCAGCATTGCGAGCGCCGCCAGCGACGAGTCGCGCAGCCAGGCGTATCGGTAGTCCCAGGTGCGTGCCGATCCCGGCCACTGCGGAAGGGATGTGGTTGGGGCCGCGACGATCCCTCCGTCGCGGCGGCGCAGGCCGACGAGCACCGCCGCGGTGGTCCCGAGGAGATCGCTGGCTCGGGGAAGTCGGACGTCGATCGAGGCGACGGCTGCGGGGATTGTTCGATGCCACTCGGCGAGCGTTGAGTCGACGGATACCGCGCGTTGCACCATGTCCGCAGCGCCGAGCGTGACCGCCCCCGGACTCCCGGGGCGGACCGTCAGCTCGCAGGTCGCGCCGCCGGGTTTCGCCTCCCATTGCGACGGTGCGTGGATGACCACGCGGCTCACGCCGGCAAGCTCGACCGAGTCACCGAACACGCGCAACGACGCTCCGGTCCCGGGCCACGCCGGCGCAGTGAGATGCACCAGGACATCGACTGCGTCCCCCTCCGCGCGCAGGCCGCGAATCAGCAGCGGTCCCTCGCCGAGGTCGAGCGCGTCGTCAACGATCAGCCGCGCGCCACCAACGTCCCAGACCGTCTCGAGCACCAGCGAACGCGGGTGGTAGCGGCGGGACACAGCGCGAGCATCCGGTCGCGCAGGTCGTACGCAGAACGCGCCGCCGCGGTCGGCGTCCAGGATCGAGAAGAGCAGTGGAGTCGAATCGATCCACGGCCAGCACAGCCAGGCAACGTTGCCGTCGGGATCGATGAGCGCAGCGGTCCTCGAGTCTGCAAGCAGCGCGTGCTCACCGATAGGATGCTGCATCCGGCCAGACTAGACGACGGGCCTGCCGGGAACGCTGCAGCCGATGTGACCGTCGCGTCCTGGGGCAGCGAACTGCGGGTCAGGCCACGGCGAGCGGAGGAATCGTATCCGCGATGCACCCTTTCACGGCCGTTTCGGTATATGATCTCCGGCAGGACCCACCGACCCACCGGAGACCACCATGACCCGACGCTGGACCGCCACAGTAACCTTCGAGCGGAACGGCCGCGCCGTCCGCCGCTTCGAGGCCGTCAACTCGGACGCCGATCTCCAGAACCGCCAGGCGCGTTTCGCCATCTCCCAGGCGATCGCGCAGCGCGAGAACGGCGAGGACGCCCACATCCAGCTCAACAAGACCACGAAGGCCAACGGAACCGTCCGCGACCAGTCGTGGTTCCTCGCGGCGGGCGAGTTCCGGGCGACCCGGTGAAGCGCGCCGCCATCTACTGCCGCATCAGCGACGACCGCGACGGACGTGGGCTGGGCGTCGAGCGCCAGCGCGAGGACTGTGCGGCCCTGGTCGAGCAGAACGGGTGGACCCTAACGGCCGAGCCATTCATCGACAACGATGTGTCCGCCACAAAGAGCAAGCCCCGGCCAGCCTACCGCGCCATGATGGCTATGGTGGCCGCCCATAAGGTGGACGTGATCGTGGCCCTGCGGTCGGATCGCCTCTACCGGCGCATGGTCGATCTGGTCGAGTTCGTCAACACCGTCCGTGCGTCCAAGACCGACGTGGCGCTGGTCATGGGTGGCGATCTCCGGCTCGACACCGCAGACGGCCGTGCCGTCGCGTACTACCAGGGTGTGGGCGCAGCCACCGAGGCCGAGAAGACAGCCGAGCGCGTGCAGCGCAGCCGTGTGCAGTTGCGCGCCACCGGGCTCACGCAGGGAGGTGGACGCCGCGCCTATGGATTCACGCCGAACGGCCGGAGCGTGGTCGAGGATGAGGCCGCCATCATCCGCCAGATCGCCGGAGAACTCCTCGCGGGCTCCAAGCTCCGGCCACTGGTTGCGCGCCTCAACGCTGCAGGCATCAAGCCAGCGCGCGCCGGTCAGTGGTCCACGCGCACCGTGAAGGGCATCATGAACAGCCCGCGCATCGCCGGACTGCTCCCGAGTGGTGAGAAGTCCGCGACGTATGAGCCGATCATCAGCCTCCGAGACTTCGACAAGCTCCAGACCATCGTCAAGCCGGGTGTCGCCGCGCCGCGCCAACAGCTGATGTGCACAGGCTGGCTGTTCTGCGAGGACGGGCATCCCATGGCGTCGGGTGGCAACGGAACGTACACCTGCCACATGCCTCCGGGCATCAACATGTCGGTGAAGGCCGTGGCGCTCGACGCGGCCGTCAACGCTGTCGTGGCGCGCGGTGCAGCCGAGTGGATCCACGCTCGCGAGGTGGAGCAGGCGATCGTCGCCGCGCAGCGCGAGGTGGAGCCGTCCGAGCCGGAGGCGGACACCTACAGCCAGGACCGGGCGCAGCTCCTGGAGCTTGAGGCGTTGTGGCTGGCGCGCGACATCGACGCCCAGACGTGGCTCCGGCTGAGCAAGCCTCTCAAGGCCAAGATCGAGCTTGCAGACCGTGAGGCGGACCACCGCCAGCATGGTGTCGGCGTGGCCTCAGTGGCCAACCTCGCGGCTCAGTGGGATAACCTCGACACCGACCAGCGCCGGGTGATGCTGGCCAAGGTAGTGTCGCGGATCACCGTCAAGCGTGGACGCCTCGGAACGCGATTCAGCCCGGACCGCGTGACCGTCGAGTGGGCCAGCTAACGCCGGACAAAATGAAGGGCCGGAGGCGCACAACTTCCTCCGGCCCAAACCGTTATCGCGACTAGAGCATACCCTGCTAGTCACGTTTGGCGCGTTCGGGTAGCAGGGTACGATCCCGGTACCGGAACCACCCAAACGGAGTAGCGCCAATGCCAATGGGCGAACACCTGCGCAAGTTCACGCAGGACGATTACAAGACGATCCGCGACCTACACACGCGCGGTGTGACGCAAGTCCGCATCGCCGCGTACGTGGGGTGCTCGCAACAGACCGTCAGCGATGTGCTCACCGGCCGACATTCCGGCGCGCGGAAGGTCTTGAAAGACCAACCGCTGGACGCTCAGTGATGCCAGGCACGAGCGATCCGACCGAAACCGACGCAGCTGAGCATACCCTGCTTGCCGATTCTGAGCCCGAGCTGGTCGAGTGCGACTGCGCCGCGTGGCCGTGCGAGCACAACCCCGATCCGGCGCTGGCTGGTTGCGTCTGCATATTCTCGGATTCCACGGTCGTGGGCTCGCGGTCGTGTCCGGTGCACTCGGTGGTGGAGCAGTTGAGGCGTCTGTATCCGGAGGACTTCGCGACGCCGGAGCCGGAGCCGGAGGACACCGAGGACGCCAACCTAGCCACGCCAGAGCCACGCCGGTACGTTCGCCCAACTCCGGACCCAGCCGAGGATGAGCGCCTGCGCGCCGAGGCCAAGGCCGAGCGCGAGGCGCAGGAGCAGCGTCGCCGCGAGCGCGAGGCGCGCCAACAGGCTGAGGCCGCCGAGCAGGAGGAGCGTGGTCAGACGATTCTGGATTGGGCGATCGTTCGAGCCGGTGAGCTTCTGCGCGACATGGGCGACGTGTTCGACCCAGCGAACACACGGTTGCGCCTCCGGCTCACTCACGCCGTGCGCGCCGAGTTCGGCGAACCCACATACACCATCGACCCGATCGGCAAGAAGCGACCAGTCAGCGAATACGCCGACATCGTCCGGTACGCGATCGACTACGCCACAGCCGATCCGACCCGGAAGTCCAAGCCACCGGCGTGGTGGAACGAATACGCCGCGATGTGGGACTGGTTCCGCTCCGGCGAATGTCGGCTGGGCTACGTTGACCGCCACGTCCTCAACACCATGTTCCAGTACGCCGACGCAAAGACGGGTGAGTGCTATCCATCGGTGTTGTCGATCGCTCGCGACGCCGGACTAGGTGAGACCACCGTGGAACGCTCGGTTGCGCGACTTCGCGCGGCTAAGGTTCTGGAGCTTGTCAAGGTCGGTGGGCACGGTGTCTCGAACCGCTACAGAATCCACATACTTAGGCACCGCAACGATGCCTAAGTTCAAGACCCATAGCACCGCTGCGGTGGCTAAGTCCGGACTTGCCTCCGCTGCGGGAAACTTAGGCACCGCTGAGTTTCGACTTAGGCACCGCAAAGTATCCGACTTAGGCACCGCTGCGGTGGCTAGATCGTTGATCTATGATCAATACGATCGTTCCGCTCCGCGTCGCGCTGCGCCGTTCCGGCGCGCTCCGCGTCGCTCCAAAAACCTTCCAAAGCCTTCCTTACGCCGCTGGCTCACCAATCCCGGTTGTTCCAGTAGGCTCGCGCTCGCTCCGCGATCGCCTCGCCAGTGAACGATGTCCTGCACCGTGAACGCCGTCGAGTGCGCGACTGCTGGTTGTCGAAACATGTTTGTGCCGTTCGTCCACGGACGATCCACACACTGCTCTGTACACACAAGGAGAACACCAATGCCCGCGCATCGTAATCGAGACACCGTGTTGAAAGCACTCACAGACGAATGGGTGTTGCTAGACGATCTGGTCAACACACTGCACGCACAAGACGTACCAGACAACGTCATACAACCAATGCTCCGACACTACGGTGAGGCGCGATACAGGCAAGGTGATGAGGTGTACGTCAGGCGCAATGCTACACCCGTCGCGAAATGACAGACCCACCCGCGAAAGGTATGCCCGGGTCCGTGTTCTGCTGCTGGCACTCACGAACCCTACCCACGGTCTACCGAGTGTGGGATGAAAAGGAATCCGAGTGCGCGTGTGCGTGCGCTCCGTATGTGGCGACGGTACACCGGCCGGAGCAACACGTCAAAACTCTAGCCACACACACACGCGCGACCCATCGTAGTTAGACAAAAACAACGTCGGATTTCGGTCGCGCGCGACCCTGGCATAGCATTCCGATCTTGCGCGCAAGCGCCTTATGATCGAGGCGTGACGACATTCTCCGACGCGGACTGGGCCGAGGCGACGATCAAGGCGCGCGCCGAGCAGGCATACCGTCCGGTGTGCGCGATACACCCCAAGCGCCGTGGCGACGACCCAAAGGCACCGTGCGAGTGCCTGGTCCGCAAGCACCTCGGGCGGATCGCCAAGCGCCGCGAGTGGAAGCCAGGCGACCCGTACTGAGGCGCGATCGCGTCTGGTTGCGCGGTTCGATCGCGTCGCGGTGGGGTATGAGACAGGTATGGCCGAAACTGCCGACGCGACGCCCGCACCTCCGCCAACGCCCGAGCCGGAGACGCCAGACGATCTGGCGATGAAGGTGTGGCTTGAGCGGACCCGTACGCCCGAACCACCGCCAATCGAGGTGGATCTAACCGTCCAGGGAGCCGAATGAGCAAGCCCACACCGACTGAGTTGCCCGGCGCATTCAGCGTGTCCGAGATCGCCGATTACTTCGGGATCTCGCGCTCGAACGTGCTGCGGAATATCCACAACGGGATCTATCCCGCCGTGGTCCGGGTCGGTAATCAGTGCCTGATTCTCTCGCCAGCGTTCGCCGAGATGGTCCAGCGCACACTGCCCGAAGGCGACGAACGCCGGATGGTGCAGGACGAGCTTGACGGGCTCATCGCCAAGGACGCGGCCGAGGCGCGGAAGCAACAGGAGGACCTGGAGAAGGACCGGAAGGAGCGCATGAGCGCGGCCGGACAGCGAAAGACGGCCAAGGCGGCCGAGGCCGAGCGTGACCGCAAGTTCCGT
>JBAPWO010000026.1:0-1658 GCA_049283735.1 Candidatus Dormiibacterota bacterium | reverse complement strand
ATCGCACGCACCGGCTACACCGCTGAAGATGGATTTGAAATCTACGTCCCGGCCGACGAAGCCACCAGCGCTATGGTCTGGAATAAAGTCCTTGAAGCGGGAAGGGAATTCGGCGTGGTGCCGTGCGGCCTAGGCTCACGCAACACGCTGCGGCTCGAAGGCGCGCTGTCACTCTACGGACACGAAATTTCGGATACGATCAATGTGTGGGAGGCCAAGCTGGACCGTTTCTGCAAAATGGAGAAGCCAGACTTTATCGGCCACGCCGCGCTAGAAAAAGCGAAAGCCGCAGGCCTGAAGCGAACATTGGTTGGACTAGAAATGGCAGAGCGAGGCATAGCCCGCGACGACTACAAAGTCCAGGACGAATCCGGACGCGAGATTGGATACGTGACCAGCGGCTCCTACGCGCCATTTTTAAAAAGGAATATCGCGCTGGCTTACGTGCCGCCAGAGTTCGCGAGTGTAGGATCGACGGTGAAAGTGGAGATACGCGGCCAAGGCGTGAAAGGCCAGGTAGTGCCAACGCCGTTCTACAAGCGTCCGAAAAAGAGTTAAAGGCCGGGATGAGATTATTCTCTGGGAATTCATCTTGGAATTGTCATCCCGAGCAAAGCGAGGGATCTGCATTTCCCTCGAACACAAGAACCGCAGATTCCGAGCGTCCAAACCCAGCGATCGGAGTGACAGTTTTTTTGAAGTAGCCAAGAGCTAAAAGCTAGGAGCTAAAAGCTAACTCATGCCCTATCCAACCGATTTCAAATACACGAAAGAACACGAGTGGATTAAGCCCGACGGCAAGAACGCAACCGTCGGCATCACCCACCATGCGCAGGAAGCGCTCGGCGACATCGTCTTCGTCGAACTGCCCAAGCCCGGGACCGAGATTACCAAGGGCAAAACGTTCGGCTCAGTCGAATCAGTTAAGGCAGTATCCGATTTATACGCTCCCGCCTCTGGAACTGTGACGGAAGTGAACGGAGAATTGGCAACGGCACCGGAAAAAATCAATAAAGATGCGCACGGCGCATGGATGCTCAAGATTACGCTCAAAGATCCGAGCGAACTGAACGGTTTGCTCGCTGCCGCAGATTACGAAAAGTTCGTAGCGGAAGAAGGCGGCTAGAATCACCACCGAGACACAGAGTCACGGAGAACTTCTTTGGCTCTTCTTTTCTCTGTGACTCTGTGTCTCGGTGGTGAGATAAATTGCAATCATCAATCGAATTGACCGCTGCTAACATCTAATTTATTTCCTATGCGATATCTCCCAAAATCTCCCGCCGACCGCGAAGCCATGCTGAAAGCCATTGGCGCGCGCTCGATCGACGACTTGTTCGCACCCATCCCCGCCGAATACCGGCTCAATCGCGATCTGAAAGTCCCACGCCAGATGGCGGAGTCCGAAATCGTAGACTGGTTCCGCGACCGCTCACGCGAGAACGGCGATGGCTTCACAAATTTTCTAGGCGCCGGCGCCTACTATCATTACCGCCCAGTGATCATCGATTCGCTAATCTCCCGCGGCGAATTCCTAACCGCCTACACCCCATACCAGCCCGAGATCTCGCAGGGCACGCTGCAGTCTATTTTCGAGTTCCAAACTATGATCAGCGAGTTGACCGGCATGGAGGTCGCCAACGCAAGTATGTATGACG
>JBAPWO010000025.1:0-7560 GCA_049283735.1 Candidatus Dormiibacterota bacterium | reverse complement strand
CCAGGCGGCTGCGGTCCGATTGCAGCGTTGCCTGCGCCGCCAGCGTGAGTCCCGTTGTTGTCGCGAGCTGCGAGTTGGCAGCGGCCAGCTCCACCTGCTCGGTTCCCAGCTGTGTTTGCGCGGCGGCGGCCTGCTGGTCGCTATTTGCGTGGGCGAGAGTTACCCCTCGGGTGTCATGAAGCCCGGCTTCCCTACCTCACGCCAGTCGAGACAGCGCCACGGGTGGCGCCCGGTGCAACGTTGAGGCTGCGCTAGGCTGTGACCCGGCTTGGTTTCGACCGGCTCCTGCGACCACCAAGGAGAACCACGATCACGATATCCGGCCAGGACGCAATCCGTGCACACGCTGCCCTCGATCGTCGTTTCGAGACCTGCGTCGCAGATTGGGACGGGACACTGGTCCCTGATCGAGGTGCCGACGCCAGCCGTGTTCGCCGGCTAATCGAGGCGCTGTCCGCCCATGGATTCGACGTCGTCGTCATTACCGGCACACACGTGGAGAATGTTGACGGGCAGCTGAAGGCGCGCCCATCGGGACCGGGACGGTTGCTCTTATGTGTCAATCGCGGTTCCGAGGTATTCGAGTGCGGGCGGCACGGGCCGGAGCTCCAGATGCGACGCACAGCGACGCCGGAAGAGGACGCCCAGCTCGACCGCGCCGCAGAACTCACCGTCGATCGTTTGCAGGGGCGCGGAGTAGGAGCAAGCGTCGTTGCGCAGCGTCTCAATCGCCGGAAGGTTGACATCATCCCACTCGCAGAGTGGGGTGATCCGCCGAAAGCGAGAATCGTTGATCTGCTGCATGCAACTGAGGCACGCCTGAACGCTGCGGGAATCGCGTCCGTCGCTGACGTCGTGACGATCGCGCAGGAAGCGTCAGAGGAAGCCGGCCTTGCCAGCGCACGAATCAGCAGTGACGCGAAGTACGTGGAGATCGGCCTCACTGACAAGGCCGACGCCGCTCACTGGGCATTCGCGGACCTGTGGGCTCACGGCATCGCACCGAGCGACGTGATTGTTGCCGGCGATGAGTTCGGCTTGCTGGGCGGAGTTCCTGGCAGCGATTCGCTGATGCTCGTTCCGGAATCCCAAGGCTGTCTTGCAGTCACGGTCGGCGCTGAGCCCTTTGGACCGCCACAGGGTGTACTGGCGCTGCCGGGCGGCCCCGCCAGCATTCTTGGTGTGCTTGACGACCAGTTGCGACGACGCCAAAAGGGGGAGCCTCCGGAGCCGACTCCGGACCGCTCGTGGCGCGTTGCGGTCGATGGCATCGACGAAGAACACGAGCCTGCGCGCGCGACCGTATTCACGTTGGCCGACGGCCGCATCGGGACCACCGGCGCGCCGATCCTGACCAACGACTTGGCCGCCGAGACACGGGTTGCGGGATTCTACGAAGGCGAAGGGCCAGACGAGCACCTCCGCATTTTTCCTGGATGGAACCAGCTCGACGCTCGTCCCACCGATGCTGCGCGGCTCTCCCGAGTTCTCGACCTCCACACCGGCGTCCTCGTCCAACATCTGCAGCAAGGCGTATCCACGCTGTCAGCGGTGGAGTTCAGCTCGATGGCCGAACCGGGCACCGCCGTGTTGTGGGCCTCCGGCAGTCACTCGCTCCTCAGTTCCCTCAAGACGGATGCCGCCGAAACCGAGATGCACTCCGCCCGGACCGGTACCCTGGCCGTACATATAGGTGACGTGCGACACGACGGTCACCCTGCTGTCCTCGAGCGTATCGCGGTATATACACCAGGAGATGTGGGTGGCGCGGGCGCCCGCGCTCAAGAGGCGAGAACCGCCGGCGTCAATACGCTCCATCGTCGTCATCGAGAAGCGTGGGCGCGGCGATGGAGCGATGCAAACATTGATATTCGCGGCGACGACGAGTTGCTGCGCAATGTCCGCTACTCGTTGTTCCAGTTGATGGGCGCCGTCGGCACCGCCGGAGAGGCGGCGCTCGGAGCGAAGGGCCTGAGTGGCGGTGGCTACAACGGACACGTCTTCTGGGACTCCGACGTCTTCGCCCTCCCCTTTCTTGCGGGGACATACCCTCCTGCCGCGCGAGCAATGCTCGAATATCGCGTCCGCCGCATCGGGGCTGCCATCGAGCAGGCGCGCGCAGTCGGACTAAAGGGGGCGAAATTCCCCTGGGAATCCGCCAGCTCGGGACGCGAGATCACCCCCACCTCGGTGGTCGGACCGCGCGGCGAAATCGTGCGCGTCCGCACCGGGGAGATGGAGGATCACATCGTAGCCGACGTCGCCTGGGCAGCCTGCCGTTACGTCGACTGGACGGGAGACGATGCGTTCCGCCGCGGTCCATTGATGCATTTGCTCGTCGAGACCGCGCGCTATTGGGCTTCCAGGATCGAGTGTGATGCCGATGGCTCGGCGCACATTCGTCATGTCATCGGGCCGGACGAATATCACGACGATGTCGACGACAACGCGTTCACCAACGTGATGGCGCGGTGGAACCTGCGCGCAGCGGCAGCTCGAGCGGGCGGCGCTTGCGGCGAGCGTGAAACTCGGCGATGGGAAGCGCTCGCGGAGGCGCTCGTCGATGGCCTGGACCCGCAAACTCTGATCTACGAGGAGTTCTCAGGGTTCTCACGACTCGCCGCCTTTCCCCTTCGCGAGACCTATGGGGCGGCACCGTTTGCGGCAGATTCAGTCATCGGTTTCGATCGCATTCAGTCACTGCAAGTCCTCAAACAAGCCGATGCCCTCATGCTCCAGCTGCTCATTCCCACCGAGGTGGCGCAGGGTTCACTACCGTCCAATCTCGATCGATATCTGCCAATGACAGCGCATGGCAGCTCGCTTTCGCCGGCGGTTCATGCTGCGCTGCTCGCCCGTGTTGCCCGATTCCCGGAAGCCATCGACCTCCTCCGGCTCGCGGCTGCTATGGACATAGAGGACATCTCGGGATCAACTGCCCACGGGCTGCACGTTGCGACCATGGGAGGCGTCTGGCTTGCCTTGGTGGAGGGATTCGGCGGCGTCTCAACGGATGGCGACGGCCTCACTGTGCGCCCACGCCTTCCCGACGCATGGGAGACGCTGACGGTACACCTGGTATATCGTGGAATCCGCGTTCGGCTGCAAATCAAAGGCGAGGAAGTGAAGGTGGAGACGGGTGGGCCGCTACACGTGGCGATCGTGAGGGATTGACGGGAAACGTCGATGGGTCCTTTGGTGGGAAGCGGCGTCAGCCAATGACACAGCGTCACGTCGTGATGGTCGCGCCCCCGTGGTATCCCGTTCCACCACCTGGCTATGGTGGGATCGAGCTGGTCGTGGGGTTGCTAGCGGATGCGTTGCGGCGGACCGGCGATCGGGTGACACTCCTGGCAGCCGAGGGTTCGCAGCCTGATGCGATTGCGCTGGCTCCGCGCTCCTGGCGCGCGGATCTCGGCGGACCCAACGAGCGCCTCCGCGAGTTGACCTACGCATCGCGGGTGGCGACGACGCTCTCACAGCTCGGGCATGTTGACGTGATTCACGACCATTGCGGATTCGCGACGCTCGTGGCCGCCTGTACCGCGAACGTTGCCCCAGTTGTGCATACAGTGCACGGCGATATCCCCGAGGCGTATGCCACGTTCTACGCCTCCGTGGTGAGGCAGGTGGGGTTTGTGGCCATCAGCGCTGCGCAACGCTCCACTCTGGCGGACCTCCCGTGGATTGGCACCGTGCACAACGCTGTTGACGTCGAGAACCTGAGGGCCACGCCCAGGCAGAAGGTGCCATTCCTGCTTTGTCTGGCGCGCATCTGTCCCGACAAGGGGCAGCACGTCGCCATCGAGGTGGCGCGGCGCACCGGCATGCGCCTGGTGCTGGCCGGCAAGGTCGAAGCCACGCTGTCGGCAACCGAATACTTCAAGCGGCATGTGGAACCACTGATTGACGGCATACGTGTGCTGCATTTCGCCAATGTCGCAGGCGACGAGAAGGCGCGACTCCTAGCGCGGGCGCATGCCCTGCTTGCACCGCTGCAATGGGACGAACCCTTCGGGCTGGCCATGGTTGAGGCGATGGCGAGTGGTACACCAGTGATTGCGATCGCCCGTGGCTCGGCACCCGAGTTGGTGACCGAGGGCACGACCGGTTTCCTGGTCAACGATGTCGATGAAATGGTGCGCGCCGTTACGCAAGTGGGCGCCCTGGATCCCGCGTCCTGTGCCGCGGCGACGCGCGCTCGCTTCAGTCCATAAGTGATGGCATCCTCGTATCGTCACCTCTACGAGAAGGTCGCGTGGAAGTCGGACGCGTCTCATGAGGCGGCTGAACTCGTACAGAATTCCGCCGCATAACCGTTGGTTGCGGTCGCCACGCAGCTAGCGCTGCGTCGTCTCGCTGACGAAGCCGATTTGGCCGAGTTCAAGGACCGTCTCAACTGGGAATTGGTCGCCTAGGCAGCGGAAAGGCCGTCAGATGAGCGCAGGCTGGTGCTGAGATGCCTTCGGCCGACAACGTGGTGCGACTTGGGCATGTCCGTACGGACGGACGAGTGGTCCATCAGGTTGGTGCTCGCCGCGGTCCGCTTCGAAAAAGGGGCGGCCAATTGCTTCTACATCAAACGTTGTGTGCTGATCGCGCACCGACTAACGTGAGTCTCAGGTGCTCCCTGGCGCCCAACATCGAAGGAGAACTACAGTGTCCGTCACCGCCCGAATTGCAGCCGTCGCTAGAACTGATAACCATGTCGCGATCATGCAGAGCAGCCCGTCCACCGCGTGAGTTTACCTGCTCATTTATAACAAGCTGGAAGGATCAGATTGTTATAGGAATCCGGTCCCGCCATGCCAAAATCCGAAGTACCAAAGTACCTCAGAACCGCCCATGAAACCATCGCTAGCCGCTTTTGGTGACAATGAACAACAGCCAACCCTCAGAACAGGGAGACCCCGGATCACATGTGGTCCCGGTCTGATAGTCGTAAAAGGTTCCACTCGTAGAGCCGCTGTACGAATCTGTACAGGTAGTACCCGCCTGGCAGCTCCAGATCCCCGAGGCTTTGAGAATCCCGACCTTGTCCGTAGCCAAGGTGGTAAAACTTGGCCCCTGCTTACAAGCCCAGTTCTTGCCCCCCCAACTAAAGTCAGTCATGCCTATCTGCCCGCTACCCAGAATGCACTCCTGAATCCTATAGGTCCCCGGCAATCCGCCCCCTTGGGGAATCGGTTGGTTGTAGCACTTATTGTCGGCCGCGTCGTAATAGGGATACCCCGAGGGACAGGTATGCACTACCTGTGGCTTCGGCGTCGCTATCGGGATCCCGGCGGGGTCTTGGGTGACGGCCGTGCTGGAGTTACACCAAGTTCCCAGCGTTCCGTTCCAGGCCGGCAGCCCCAAGACACCGGCAGCGATCATGCTTTCGCACTGGGCTGGGGACATCGCCTGGTTGTCCTTGGGGTCAAAACCATAGCTGTACCCGATTCTCTTCTCGCAGTTGGTCGAGTTGCCGCACGAAAAGTGCAGCCAGTCATAGACGACCGGGGTTGGCGTACTCGCCGGCGGCTCCCCCACCGGAAAGTCCAGGATAACCGCGGGCGGGGAAGGGTGTTGGCCCGCGTCAGCGCTGTCCAATAAAGCGTTAACCGCATTGGGTAAGGGGATGTTTAGGCTCATCGCGGAGTGCCCCAGAAAAGATTCCGAAAGGTTAAGGCCGAGGCTGACATCGAAGGGGAACCGGAAATTCTCCACGGTAAGGCTTAGCGTGGTTGCCGTTGGCGTTCCCGTGAGGTGTTCGTCGCCGTTGGCGGCCACCGTGGCTTGGACTACCGGGCCGGCAAACCCAACGCCCCCAACCGCATAAGAATCGGCGCTGACGTTAGCCCCGGTAAGCTCGGCAGAACCACAGAGGGAGATATCCGCCAGGTTGGAATACCCCTTGCTGAACTGGATCCCGGGCCACTCCACCCCTTCAAGGCTGAGCCCCATGCTCGGGCAAGGCTCCAAGGATTCCACCTCGACCTTAGCCGATGACGGGAAGGGCGGCTCGCTGGTTTTAGCTCCAATCTTCATCCCAATCTCGGCGCTGGCAATCTCGTAGTTCCCGTGCCCGCAGACATCCGCGGAGAGACTGAGCGTGCCCCCAACCCCGATCTCCGCCACAAAACCAGTGCCCGTCTCGCTCGGCGCGATGTGGATATCAACTGCTCCCGAGTGACCAACTTGAAGCGGGCTGGCGGGGGTTCCCGTAACCTCGAAGGGGAAGTTGTACTGATACCCCAGACCCCCGCCAGCCTGAATCTCTACCTTAAGTTGTGAGCCACACCCCGGCAGTGTGACTGACCCTAG
Organism: Candidatus Dormiibacterota bacterium; assembly: GCA_049283735.1. Classification (GTDB taxonomy): domain Bacteria; phylum Chloroflexota; class Dormibacteria; order Aeolococcales; family Aeolococcaceae; genus Palsa-851. The sequence goes on along the minus strand of JBAPWO010000025.1, from coordinate 1,254 downwards.
TGTTCTCTGAAACTCCCATGGGGGAAGCCCCGCATCCTTGGCAAAGGCAACTGTCGGATCTACCGAGTTGGCCCGACTGATGCCCCCACCTGGTGCCCTTAACCCACTGCCCGCGTTTACGCCCCCTTCCGCACCCGGCTGCTTCCCCGATGAGCTTCCCAGCAGGACTGTATTCCCTGCCGTTCCCTGCTCCCCCCTTGCTCCGCTTGTCGCCACCGGGGATGCTGTCAAAGTGGTCAGCACCGCATCTGCCAACAAACTGTTCCCCGACCTGACCCCCAATGCGATCACCGACATCCCTTTGTGAACCCGGCTCGCCGTGGTTCCCGGGAAGGTTGTCTTTGCCGAGATGATGACGGTCAGTTTCGTCCCCGGAGAACCCAGGGCCAGTGACTTCTTGAACAGATAAGTGTCAGCTTTCCCGGGGGTAAAGCTGACCGTTGCCTCTTGCACCGTCCAGCGCTGGTTAGAGATTCCCACCACTGTGCCGATAACCCCAATTTGGGTTGGCGGGACCGGTTTCACCGTTGCCGCTAGCTGGCGTAGATAGTCTTCCGCTTGGACCCCGCCACAGAGCAAGGCCGGCTTGGTGCAGCCGCTGGGATCTGTTCTATGGGTTGCCATGACGATGCTGACCGACGCTATCAACGCCGCCAGGATCCCAACTCCAATGCCGATGAACCTTCCCCGATGGGAACCCCTGGGAGCGTCGGCACCCACTGTTTCGCCGGACAGCGGAGGTAGCTCCGGAGAGGAGGGGGGAGCTGGGACCTGATCGGGTGGGTTGCTGGGCTGCATCAAATTCGCCTCAACCCCAAAAGTCAGCTACTGGTCCCGGCAAGGTGGCCGCCCCATAGTCGCAAGAACCCTCCTCCCCCTGCCCGGGTCTCCGCTTTTCGGTGGCCATCCTTTGAGGAAAGCAGGTCGGCCCAGGCTTTTCTTTATCGTTTCCTAGTCGTTTCCTATTCGCACCATGTCACCGACCCAAATGACCTTCGCAACCCTGCCCCGCTACCCACCAGTTCGACTGGTCTTCCCCTTCCCGCTCCCTCGCCGACCGCGCGCCTGTGCGCGAGACCTTCCGCTGTGTCACCCCGATCGCACCCTGAAGCCGACGCGCCCCCCATGGCGTGCCCCGGTTTAACGGACACGTTTGCTAAGCCGAGCACACAGCGGCGTGCGCGGATTCGTAGTCTGCCGGACTGAGGTTGCCGAGCGTCGTGTGACGGCGCTCACGGTTGTAGAAGCCTTCGA
>JBAPWO010000024.1:0-16885 GCA_049283735.1 Candidatus Dormiibacterota bacterium | reverse complement strand
CGGGCACGCCGCAGAGGTCCTGGAGACCGTCAACGGCGGTTAGGCGCGCGATCGGCGGAGAGCGGATCGACCTCGCGACGCTGCTCGCGCGCCGGGTCGTTTTCGTTGCGGGCAAGGGAGGGACCGGCCGGAGCACGATGACCGCGGCGCTGGCGCTCCTGGGCGCACGCGCCGGCAAACGCGTCCTCGCCATCGATGTCGACGCCAAGGGCGACCTCGCTGCCGCGCTCGGGTCACCGCCCGCCGGGTTCGCGCCACGCGTGGTCCAGCACGATCTCTCCGTTCTGGAATTGCGCACCGACGAGTCGTTCCAGGAATACCTGAACATCTACTTCAAGGTTCCGCGCCTGACCCGGCTGACCCCGCTCGCCCGTGTCTTCGATTTCATCGCGACCGGCGTTCCCGGTCCGCGAGACATGCTCGTGGTCGGCAAGATCGCATACGAGGAGCGCCGCAAAGAGCCCGCATCGACCTCGCCGGTGTGGGACCTGATCCTCGTCGACTGCGCCGCGGGAGGTCAGGCGGAGTCACACCTGGCCGCTCCGAAGGCGATGCTCACGCTCGTCCGCGGCGGGCTGATCCGTGCCCAGGTGGAGTGGATCGACGCGCTGATCCGGGATCCCGTCCGGACCACCGTCGTGCTCTGCGCTCTCCCGGAGGAGATGCCGGTGATCGAGGCGATCGAGCTGCACGAGCGCCTTCGCGCCGGATCCGGCGTCACCGTCGACCTGTGCGTGCTGAATCGTGCCGTCGACGAACCGGTGACCGCCGCACACCGCCGGCTCATGTCGGCACTGATCGACGCCGAACACGTCGACGCGGTCGCGCAGCGGCTGGGTGGATCGCCCTCGCCGCTCGAGGCCGGCATCGACCTTCAGGCGCACCTGTTCGACACCACCGCCCGCTACATGCGTCAGCTCCGGAGCCGGCTGCCGATGCCGGTCGTCCCGGTGCCGTCCATCGTCGATCGGACCGGACTCACAACGACGCGAGCGGTGGCCGACGCGCTGAGCAGCAGGCTCGCGTGAGCGCGGACGCCGGCGGTCGCATCCCCGAGCGGCGCAGGAGCGTTCGCAAGGACCCCGCCGGATTGGGGCGCCGTCTGGCATCCCTCGACGTGGTGATCTGCTGCGGGAGCGGAGGGGTCGGCAAGACCACGGTGAGCGCTGCACTCGGCATGGCGATCGCGGCCGCGGAGGACAAACGCGTCCTGGTGCTCACCATCGATCCGGCCCGGCGGCTGGCCACGGCGCTGGGCATCAAGGGTATCGGCGCCGAGCCGGTGCGCATCCCCAAAGCGCGCCTGCGTCGTGCCGGGATCACCGTCACCGGCGACCTCGAGGCGGCGATGCTTGACATGAAGCAGGCGTGGGACCGGATAATCGAGCGCTACTCGCCGGATCGCGCGACGGCGCGGCGGATCCTGCGCAATCCGCTCTATCAGCGCATCACCGATTCATTCGTCGGATCACACGAATATGCGGCGATCGAGGCGCTGTACGAGCTTCACGACGCCGGAGAGTACGACTGCATCGTCGTCGACACGCCGCCGTCTCGCAACGCGCTCGACTTCCTCGAAGCACCCACCCGGCTCACCGATTACGTGGGCTCGCGACTGCTGTCCCTGCTCTCGGGGGGGCCGTCACGGTTCGGCTTCCGGGCGATGAACTTTGCGGCCGCGCCGTTCCTGCGTCTCGCCGACCGGCTCCTGGGCGCCGAAGTGCTCGCCGAGGTCTCGGACTTCGTCCAGCAGCTCCAACTGCTCTACGACGGGATCCAGGGCCGAGCTCGGTCGGTGTACCGGCTCCTGCGCAGCCCGAAGACGGGCTTCGTCGTGGTCACGACCCTGGAGCAGGGTCCTTTCAGCGAGGCCGAATTCTTCTGCACCAAGCTGCGCGAGTTCAAGATGCCGCTGCGCGCCATGGTGGTCAACCGCGCGCTTCCGGATGTTTTCAATGATGCCGGCGGCGTTGCCGCCGCCACAACACTGGTCGAGGACCCCAAGGTGGCCGCCAGGCTGACCGGCGAGCTCCACGCCCGCGTCTCCGCGGAGCCTGCGCGCTTCATCGGCGCGACGTTTCTGAACCGCCACACCCTGGCGCTGCGCGAGGCGCGTCAGCTGTCGAAATTGAGCCGGTTCGGTGAGGTGCCCATCGTGCGCATCCCGCTTTTCAGCGACGAGGTCTCCGAGCTCGAGGGGCTGGTGCGCATCGCCCGAGCACTCTGATCCGGGAGCACGCGCTTCAGCCCTGACCGGCGAGCAGGCGCATGCGCGCGCTGTGACGGCCGAGCGAGTGCGCGTCCCCGATCACGTCGAGCACCGGTGGATCAGCGAGCCGCACCACCGAGCAGTCGCCGGCGGTGATCCGCGAGACGGCCTCGATCATCGCGGGGTCGGCGGTGCTCAGCAGGACCTGGTGCGTTGCAGACAGATCGTGCAAGAACTCGATGAACAGGTCGCGACGGAGCGGGTCGGAGGTGAGCAGGGGTTCGTCGAGTAGAAGCGGGGTGCGCTCGCCTCCACCGCCGAGCACTTCGCAGAGCGCCAGCCGGAGGAGCAGCGCCACCTGGTCGCGGGTGCCGTGCGACACCGCATCGAGCGGCACCATGTCGGGCCGATCGTGGCCGAGCAGGCCGAGCGCGAAATGGTCGGTGTCGACATTGACCTCGACGTATCGGGAACCGGTCAGCAGGCTGAGGCGGGTCCCCAGAGACTCGGCAAGGCGGGGCGCGAGCTCTCGATGGGTCACGCGCGATGCCGCCTCGATAAGATCCGCCGCTCGCCGCAACGCCATGAGCTGGTGCAGGCCGCGATCGCGCGCCGTTTCGCAGGAGTCGCGCTCGTCCTCCAGGTCCGCGATCGCGGGCAGCGTGTCGAGCACGCCGCCGAGCCGGGCGCGCAGCTCGCGAGCCTGGTCACCGGCCGAGGTTGCGGCGCGCCGCGCCCGTTCCGCTTCGCGGTCGAGTTTCTGCAGCACCGCGGCGTCCGGAGGCGCGGCAGCCAGCGCATGGGTGGGGTCGCCACCGCACTGCATCAATTGATCCGCAAGCTCGGTCTCGAGGCTCTCGAGCGTGGCCGCGTCACCACCGAGGGCGCGGGCTGAGCGCTGGAGATCATCGAGCCCGCGGCGCGCCGCATCGTGACGCCGCCGCGCGTCACAGGCGTGGCGAAACCCGGCCACGGCGGCGGCCCAGTCACCTTCGGGGAGGCCGATCCCGGCAGCGCGGAGGATCGTGCGAAGCCGCACCTCGAGGCTCGCGACCGCACGGGCTGCGCGGTCGACGTCGTCGCTCGACTGAGCGCCGGCCGATTCCTCGGCAGCGAGCACGGCATCCTCAGCGAGCAACTCCTCGCGCCGTCGCGCCTGCAGGACGACGGCGTCAACGCGGTCGAGGATCTGCTGCGCGCCTGCGATGATGGCGTCCGGGGTCGCGCCGGCTCCGCGAGAGTGCTCGACGACGCATGCCTCGGCGGCGAGCGCACGGCAGCGCTCGAGCAGGGAGGTGAGTGCGAGCTGCAGCGTTTCCGCATCGCCACGACGGCGGGACGTGCGCAGCTCAGCATCGTCGAGAGCGTGGTGCAGCGTGCGCAAGACCGGGAGGCGATCCTGCAGCCGGGCAAGCTCCGCCGGATCGATTCCCGCATCCAGCGCGAGCACCGTTGCCGCAGCGCGGGCGCGCGCTGCCGAGGACGATCGTACCCAGGCGCGCCACGCCAGCACGGCGGCACCGAACCCTCCGAGCACCCCACCGACAAGCGCCGCCAGGGCGAGGTGGGCGTGATCAAGCCCGGCTGCCGCCGCCGCGGCGAACCCGGCGACGAGGATGGCCGCGCCGCCGAAGGCGCGACCGCCACGTCCGGCCGCCTCCAGCTCGGGGAGCAGTTCGTCGATCACGTTTGCGGGCAGGCTTCGAAGTCCCGTCGCCGCGATCTCGCGACGAAGCCCTGCCTCGCGGGCGTCATCACCTCCGGCGCGACCCGCGGCCCCCGCAACCGCGATCAACTCGCCGCGCAGGCGCTGGGAGCGTTCACCGACATCCGCGCCGATCTCACCGGCGGATCCGATCGCCGCCACCCCGGACGCGATCTGCTCGCGCCGGGAACGGATCGGGCGCAGGCGTTCGACCGCGCCCTGCCAGCGCGCCGCGGCGCCTTCGGCGTTCGACTTCGCCTGGACCAGCTCGCCGCCAAGCGTGGTCACCTCGGTCTCGACGTCGAGCGGGAATCGCGCGTAGGACGCGGTTGCCTCGATCTCAACGGCATGGAGCTTGGCCTCGCGCACCATCTCCGCGAGGCGAAGGCGCCGGTCGGCGACGTCTGACAGGCGCGCCGAGAGGCGCGCGCGCTCGGCGTCACCCCAGCGATCGGTCTCGGCGGCCAGGGTCGCGTCGAGAACGGCAAGGCGCTCCTGGTCGACGGCGACGGCCGCGAGCCTGGTGCGCGCGTCGGCCAGGATGCGGTCCAGGGCTCGAAGCCGGGCGGTCGCGACCCCGAGCGGACTGGCCGTGCGCCGCTCCGACCCGACCCGATCCATCGCCTCGCGGATGCGCCCCAAGGCCTGCGCTGCGGTGACTCCGCGGCGGGTATCCGCGAGCCGCTCGATCGCCTCCTGCAGCTGGCCGGCGCGCTGCCGGGCGCTCTCCGGCGCATCGATGCGGAGGCCGTCGTCGCTGAGCCATGCGGTTGCGCAGAACACTGCTTCGTCGATCCCGAGGTGAAACCGGCCCGGCGTCACCGCGCGTCCACTGCGCAACTCGTCGGTCAGCTCCGAGCCCCCCAGTTCGAGGACCTGCACCGGCTGCTCGCGGGTGTCAAGGCGCCGGGCGACACGGATTCGGCGTCCATCGTCGAGCTTGTAGGTCAGAGCGAGACCGTAGCCGCCCCGAGTCCAAGGCTCGTAGCGCGCCCAGTCGCTGCGATCGACCGCACGACCCTGACCGCCGGCATCGACACCATAGAGCGCACCGCGCACCGCTCTCAGCAGCGTCGACTTGCCTGACTCGTTGGCTCCCGCGATGACCGTGACGTGCGGGTGCAGGTCGGTGGTGATGTCGTGCAGGCAGCCGAAACCGGCGATCTCGAGGCGCTCCAGGATCATCGCAAGCCGACCTCCGCCCCGGACAGTGCCATCAGCCCGTAGCGGAGCGCGTCCTCGAGCACCAGGGCTTCCTCTGGATCGGCGTGCTCCGCGGCCCCGGTTGCGGCGCGAACGAAGGCGCCCCGCGTGCTCTCCTCGAGCAACGCGGATTCGAGATCGACGAAGGGCGAGGTGAGGTCGCGCACCTTGACGGCGGCGAGGTTGAGGCGCTCCCGCACCGCGAGCTCGACCGTGAACGCGTCCACCGACACCGAGGGGTCGACCGCGCCGCTCAGGTCGACACGGATCATGGTCCGCTCCGGGTCGTCGAATCCGGTCGACGCGCAGTGCATCGTGACCGTATCGATCACCGCTTCCTCGGAGCCACAGGCATCGGCGTCGCACTCCACGGTGAACACCGACCAACGATTGGTGTCGTGCGCGATGAACCGGACGTCACCCCGCTCGGTGATCTCGACGACCACAGGACCACGCCCGCCTTCGTCGTCGAAGCTGAGCGGCTCCGGAGTCCCGGGGTAGAGGAGTCCCGAAGCCGAGTCGAGGCGTCGGCGGTGATAGTGGCCGCACAGCGCGGCAGCAAAGCCGGCGGAGCGGATCCGATCCGCGTGGAACGGACCGTGGATCGACTTTCCCTCGGGTCGCGAACCGAGCTCAGCGCCGTGGAACAGCGCGAGATGCACGCCCGACCCGGACGTTGCCTGTGCACCGGCAAGCGGGTCGCCCTGCCAGGCCGGCTCGCGGTGCGCGAGCCCCCAGAGGGTGACGCCGTCGGTGAGCTCAACAGGCTCGAACTCGGTGCTGCCGAACACGGTGACGTTGGATGGCCATTCGACGCGCCGATAGAGCGACCCCGGGAGCAGGGCGTCGTGGTTCCCCGGCGCGATCAGCGCCCGCATCGGCTGCCACGACGCGAAGGTCTCGGCGAGGAACCGGCCAGTGTCGACACCGGCGCGCTCGTGCTCGTAGAGGTCGCCGCCAATCGTGACCGCCGAGCAGCCCTGTTCCATGGCCAGGCGTCCCGCGCTCGTGAGGGCTTGCCGGAGTCCCTGGCGGCGCCGACGCGCGAGCTCTCCCTGGCAGCCCATGGCGGCAAACACCCTGTCGAGGTGAAGGTCGGCGAGATGGAGGAGACGTATCGTCATGGTGCTGGGAATGAGCAGGGCGACCTGGAGGCGAACGTCAGTTCGCACAGCCTAGCACAGGTTCATCGGCCGAACTTCTGCCACAATTGACCAGTACCGACAGAGGGTTGCCCTGGCCGCCGGCCAGGGTCGAGTCGGAGCAGCGGGTGGGGGATCAGGGTGGAATCTCGATTGCATTTGTCTCGGCGTGGCAGCCAGGCAGGGGCGGGAATCGTCGGTGCGGCCGTGGCGATCAGGGTGCTCACGCTTCCTGTCGGCCCCGGTGTCCGCGTCCTGGACGCGCTCATGGTCACGCTGGCTGCGATCGCCGGCGGCCTGCTGCTTCGCCTGCCCCAACCGTGGGAGCGGTTCCGGCACACGGCATGGGTGCTGGGCGCCGTCGGGCTCGCGGTGGTCGCCGCGGTCGGGTTGCGGGCTGCCGCCGGTCAGCTTCCCGACTTCACGCTGATCGCGGCGCTCACCTTCACGGCCATCCTGGTCGGGCTGGACACCGACGCGCCCCAGACCGGCCCGGCACGAACCATCGCACCACTGTCTCGCGACCCCTGGCCGTTCGCATTGGCAGCCGCCGGAGCCGTCGTCGCAATCTTCGTCGCGCTGTGGCTCACCACAGCTCCGGCCTCATCGGGGATCGCGTCACTGGTGGTGGCCGTCGCCGCGATGGTCGGCGTCAAGCTCATCGCCGTCGGCGGGGCCGGGCGCAGCCTCGCCCGGTTGGACGACGAGACACGCCGCGGGCACGTGTACGCGACTCTCGGCCGCAAGCTCGGGGTGGCGCGCGATGTGACCTCGGTCGCCTCGGCCGTCCTCGAAGCCTGCCGGGAGATCTTTCCGGAAACGTCGACGGGCATGGTGCTCATCAACGATCCGGCGGACGGACTGCTGAAGTCCCCGGGTACTTTCTTGTCTCCGAGTGGCGTCGGATCGGGTGGGCCCGGGTACGAGCTCGCTCCCGGCGAGGGACTGGGCGGTGCCGTCTTCGTCGCGGAGCGGGCGGCCGTGTGGCCGACGACCCTGTCCGCTTCGATGGCGCAGGCGAGCCTCAGGGAGGCGAATCGGATCCGGCTTCGGCAGTCGAAGCTTGGGTTCATCCGCTCGGCGATCGGCGCCCCGCTCCGGGTCGATGGAACCGCGATCGGAGCGATCGTGCTCACCTCGGAACGGCAGGAGAACGCCTGGGCCGAGGCCGATGCGCCGATCATCGATGCCCTCGCCGACGAGGCCGCGCGCGCGATCGAGCGAGCCCGCCGCCACGAGGAGGAGATGGGGCGCGCATTGCTCGATGCCGTCACCGGGATGGCCACCCGCCCACAACTGCTCGCCGTCCTCGACAAGGAGCTCGCCCGCGCGTCGCGCCGCGAAGGCACGCTCGCGCTGATCATCGCCGACATCGACGGGTTTGGAGACCTCAACGACCGCTGGGGCCACGACGCCGGCAACCGCGTGCTCGAGACATTTGCGGACGTGCTCCGATCCATCCTCCGCCGGGAGGACAGCGCTGCGCGCTTCGGGCCCGACGAGTTCGTATGCGTGCTCCCCGGAGCCGATCGCGACCAGGCCGGGGCAGTCGTCGCGCGCATCCAGCAGCGATTCACCGCTGACACCGCCGGAGATCGGGGCGTGGGCCGGTCGGGCGCAACGGCCTCGGCAGGCCTCGCCGTGTATCCGAGCGACTCGGCGGACATGGGAGGCCTCCTCGAGGCGGCCTCGCGTGGCCTCGCGGCTGCGAAGGAGACGTATGAGTTGACCGGCCGGTCGCGGCTCCGGCGCCGGGCTCGAGACGCTGCTTCGAATTGACGTCGGCTGACGAATAGTTCTACACTCAAACTATTCGTCCATCGAACACTCGAGGGAGAGTGTGAGCCAGGCACCTTCGGTGGAACGGCCACGCCGTTCCGCACAGATCACCAGCGGTGCTCGTCGCGATGAGCTGGCCGACCTGCTGTTCGGGTATATCGGCGGTCTCAAGCGCCGGCTCATGGCCAGCGTCCCCGAGGAGCTCAAGGGTGAGTTCGGCGCGGTCACCTGGCATCAGGTCGGAGCGCTCGAGCAACTTCGCGCTGCGACCAAAACGTCGGCCGGAGCGACCATGAACGAGATCGCGCGCATGAACCAGTGCGCACTCAGCTCGGCGAGCGCGCTGGTCGACCGCATGATCCGTCTCGGATTCGCCGAGCGGCTCAGCGACTCCGAAGACCGGCGGATCATCCACATCGTTCCGACCCGGCTCGGTCTGCAGATGCTCGACCGATTCGATGAGGCGCGCAAAGCGGTTTCGCTCGAGGCGCTGGCAACGCTGAGCGACGCGGATCTCGAGGAGCTCGTGCTCCTCATGCGCAAGATCGTCGACTGGCCCGAGCCGGGACACGCCAAGGCGGTTGCCCATGACTGAGGTGCTCGACCGCCCCGACGCACGGGCCGCCGAGGTCGCGCCCGCAGACAGGAGTGCCGGCGTCGTGGAGACTCGATCCGGACGTTTCGACTACAAGTGGATCGCGCTCGGCGTGGTGTTGCTCGGCACGATCATGACGATCCTTGACGCGACCATCGTCAACATCGCGATACCGACGCTGCAGGTCGACCTCAAGGCCGGCTCGTATGCGGACATCGCGTGGGTCGTCACCGGCTACATGCTCGCGCAGGGCGCCGTGATCCCGATGGCCGGGTGGGCGAGCGATCGCTTCGGCACCAAGCGCCTCTATCTGGTCACCATCGCGCTCTTCACGCTCGCATCGATGGCGTGCGGAGTCGCCCAGAACCTCCCGGAGCTGGTCGTCTTCCGGGTGCTGCAGGGACTTGGCGGCGGCATGCTCATGCCGATCGGCATGACCATCATCATGCGAGCGGTCGGGCCCCAGAACATGGGACGGGTCATGGGGATCTTCGGGATCCCGATGCTGCTCGCGCCCGCGGTCGGGCCCGTGCTCGGCGGCTGGTTCGTGCAGGACTTCTCGTGGCGGCTGATCTTCTACGTCAACGTCCCCATCGGCCTGATCGCGTTCGCGTCCGCCTGGCGGTTCCTCACCGAGTCGCCCAAGGCGCACGGGCTGCGGCTCGACACCTTCGGCCTCCTCACCGCGCCGCCGGCGGCCGTGGCGGTGATGTATGCCGTCGACCAGAGCATTGCGCGGGGCTGGGGATCGTTGCTGGTCATCAGCCTGCTCGGCGGCGCCGCGGTGCTGCTCGCAGCCTTCGTGCTGTCGCAGCTGGGCCGGCGGCGCGCGGCAACGCTGCTGATGGTTCCGCTCGCCGCCGCCGCGCTCGTGCTCGCGCTCCGCAATGGCGTCGTCGAAGGCTGGACCGCCCTGGACACGGTGGTCATGCTCGCCGGTGCCGCGCTCGCGGTCGTGAACCTCGTCATCGGCGATCGCGGCAACCCGGAGCCACTGCTCCAGCTGCGCCTCTTCCGCGACCCGACCTTCTCGTGGTCGATGGGCCTCAGCTTCATCATCGTGACCGCCCTCTTCGGCGGCATGCTACTGCTGCCGCTCTACCTGCAGGAAGTGCACGGGTACAGCCCACTCGAGACCGGACTCCTCCTGCTGCCACAGGCAGTCACCGCCGCGGTCGCGATGCCACTCGGCGGCTACCTCACCGACCGCATCGGCCCGCGGCCGGTGGTCGCAACCGGCATGGTCATGCTTGCGGGCGGCGGATTCCTGCTCGCACAGATTCACCCGACGTCATCGAACTGGCTCGTCGTCAGCGCGCTGCTGCTGCGCGGGTTCGCGATGGGATTCTCGATGATGCCGTCGATGGCCGCGGCGATGGCGCGCGTTCCGCGTCACCTCAGCTCCAGCGCGTCGAGCATCTCCAACAGCCTGCAGCGTATCGGTTCATCGATCGGCATCGCGGTGCTGGTGACCGTGCTCGCGGCGCAGTTCACGACCGCGATCGGACAGGCGTCGTGCGCTCCTTCACCGGCTGTGCTCAGCGCTGCATCGACACCCGGCCATCAACTCAGCACCGCCCAGTTCTGCAGCACGTTGCAGGGACAGTACGCGACGCTGATCCAGAACGGCGGTCAGCCGACCACGACCGGGAAGGTCGCGCCGGTGGTCGCCCAATTCGGCCGGACCTATGCGTCGGATGCGCTCAGCACCTCGTTCGATCGAACCTTCGGATTCATCACGATCCTGACGCTCCTCGGCGTGATCCCCGCGCTGTTCCTGCGCAGGCCTGACAAGACGGCTGGCGGACAGATTCCTCAGCTCGATGTCGCGTAAGGTCCTGGTCCTCGGCGGTACCGACTTCGTCGGACCCGCGGTCGTCGCCTCAGCGCTCGCTCGCGGCGACGACGTGACGATCTTTCATCGCGGCCAGACCGGAACGGCACCCGACGGTGTCCGCGCGATCCACGGCGACCGCACCCACACGGCCGACCTCGACGCATTGACCGGCGACGAGTGGGACCTGGTTGTCGACGCGTGGTCGCACGCGCCACGGGTCGTGTACGAGTCCGCGCGAAAGCTCGAGCCGCACGCAGCCCGCTACGTCTACGTCTCGACCATCTCGGTGTACGCCGAAGCCCACGATGGCGTCATCACCGAGGCGTCGAAGACGGTCGACGCGCGTCCCGACGCCGGCGCAACCGAATACGGCGCCGACAAACGCGGCGCCGAACTTGCCATTGAGTGCGTGTTCGGCACCGAGCGTTGCCTCTTCGCACGACCCGGGCTGATCCTCGGACCGCGCGAGAACATCGGGCGTCTGCCCTGGTGGCTGCGCCGGATCGCTGCCGGCGGCGATGTGCTCGCACCCGGCCCGCAGAACCTCGGGGTGCAGTACATCGACGCGCGGGATCTCGCGGCCTTCGCCCTCGACACCGCGCTGAACGGCGCAGTGAACACGTTGAGCCGCCCCGGGCACACGACGATGGCGGAGGTTCTCGATCTGTGCCACGAGGTGACCGATTCGACGGCGACATTCACCTGGGTGGACGCGGACTTCCTGCTGGGGCGCAAGGTCGAGCCGTGGACAGAGCTGCCGATCTGGGTGCCGCCGGTCGCCGACATGGCGAACTTCTACACGTGCGATTCGTCGCTCGCTCTTCGCTCGGGACTCACCTGCCGCTCCGCGCGCGAGACCGTGGCGGACACGTGGTCGTGGCTGCGTGACAACCCGGACTGGTCACCGCTTCTGAGCGCCAATCGCTCGGGCGTCGGCATGAACCCGGAGCGCGAGGCGGCATTGCTCGCCGCGTGGGCCGATCAGCCGCCCGCAGCCCTGTAGCGTCGCTGTCGCCGCGCCACGAGCTCGTCGATGGGGATCTCTCCGAGCTCGTCGAGATGGCGGATCACCGCGCCGCGGATGGCGGCGATGACCAGTGGTGCATGCGCGTGCGCACCGGGGGGCGGCTCGGGGATGAGCTCGTCGACGAGCCCGATGCGGTTCGCGGTGTCGACGCCTGGACGCAGCGCCGCAGCGGCGCGAGCGCGCTGTCCCGCGTCCCGATAGAGGATCGCCGCGCAGGTCTCAGGAGGCGCGACCGTGTACACCGCGTTCTCGAGGGCGAGCACGCGGTCGGCGAGTGCCAGCGCCAGCGCGCCGCCGGAGCCGCCTTCGCTGAGCACCACGCTGACTGTCGGCGTGCGCAGGCCGAGCATGCAGAGCAGCGCCTCGGCGATCGCCCAGGCCTGGCCGCGCTCCTCGGCGCCGATACCGGCGTGTGCGGCCGGCGTGTCGACGAGACAGACCACCGGCATCGAGAACTTCTCCGCCTGGCGCATCAGCCGCACCGCCTTGCGGTACCCCTCCGGGTGGGGCATACCGAAGTTGTGGAGCGCTCGAGTCATCGGGTCGGTGCCCTTCTCCTGACCGATCACCATCACCGACCGTCCGCCGAGCCGCGCGGGCCCGCCGACCACCGCTCGGTCGTCACCGAAGAGCCGGTCACCGCGGAGCTCGGTCCACCCCCCGGTGATGGCGGCGATCACCTGCAGCGCGCGCGGACGCTCCGGGTGGCGGGCGAGCTCGACCGCCGCAAAGGCGACGCGCTCGCGTTCGGTGGTCTCGATCGAGGTGCTCATGCGCGTCCCGAGTAGACGCGGATCAGCGTCCCCACCGTGTCGCGCAGGCGGCGGCGCTCGACGACCGCGTCGACCATCCCGTGAGCCAAAAGGAACTCGGCGGTCTGGAAGCCGTCGGGAAGCTTGTCGTGGGTCGCCTGCTCGATCACCCTGCCGCCGGCGAATCCGATTCGCGCTCCCGGCTCGGCGATGATCACGTCGGACTGGACCGCGAACGAGGCGGTGACACCGCCGAAGCAGGGATCGCCGAGGATGCTGACGTAGGGGAGGCGCGCAGCGATGATCTCGGCGACGGCCGCCGAGCAGCGCGCCATCTGCGCCAGCGAGGCGATGCCCTCCTGCATCCTCGCGCCGCCCGATGTACATACCGCCACCAGCGCTCGCTGCTCGGCGACGGCGACCTCGCAGGCGCGGGCGAAGATCTCGCCGGCGCCGCTGCCGAGCGATCCGCCGAGGAATTCGAAGTCCATGCAGGCGAGCACCACCGGATTCCCGGCGAGCGACGCCCGGGCGGTGAGGAAGGCCTCGTGCAGGCCGGTACGCTCGCGGGCTCGGGCCACCCGTTGCGGGTAGGGGACACCGTCGTCGAACCCGAGGGGATCGCGATCGCCCACCTCCACGACGAGCGTCTCGGCGGTGTTCGGGTCGGCGAGCTGGTCGATGCGCTGCGCGGCGCCGACGACACCGTGATGGCCGCACTCGGAGCAGACGTTGAGGTCGGCCGCGTAGCGCTCGGCGACGAACCGGCGCTTGCAGCGAGGACACGCGACCGTCCCCGTGGTCGGCGCCGTGGGCCTGAGTTCGGGTCCGGGCGCCTGAAGCCTGTTTCGCGGCGCCTGTCGCCGCGACGTCACCGCGTCGGCGCGATCCATCGCAGAGCGATGCCACCCCATACGACGCCCGATCCGAACGCGATGCAGACGACCCGGTCACCCTGACGCATCCTGCCGGTCTCCACGGCTTCGGCCAGCGCGATGGGGATCGAGGCGCCGCTGGTGTTGCCGTACCGGTCGATGTTGATCACCACCCGGTCCAGCGGCATGTTCAGGCGCTTCGCGACGGCCTCGATGATGCGCAGATTGGCCTGGTGGGGGACGAGCAACGTCACGTCGTCCAGCGACCAGCCGGCCTCGGCACAGACCGCTCGGGCCGCGTCCGCCATCCGCTCGACGCCGAGACGGAAGGTTCCCTTGCCGTACATGCGGAGGCCGTTCTCGCCGTCCTCGTCGCCGGCCTTCGGGCCGTAGTAGATGAGATCCGCCTCGCCGCCGTCGGCGCCCCACTGGATGCCCTCGATGCCCCCGGCGTCGGAGACGCCGAGCACTGCGGCACCGGCGCCGTCACCGAAGAGCACGCAGGTCGACCGGTCCTTGTAGTCGATGAGCGACGTCAGAGCGTCGCCGGCGATGACCAGCACCCGGCTCATTCCCGACGACACGATCAGGCCGCGGCCGATGGCGACCCCGTAGACGAAGCCGGCGCAAGCGGCGGCGATGTCGAACGCGGGGATGCCGCCAAGGCCGAGGCGGCGCTGGACGAGGCAGGCGGTGGAGGGGAGGGGCGAGTCGGGGGACACGGTCGCGACGATCAGGGCGTCGACGCTGTCCACACTCGCGGCGGCCATCGCTCGACGCCCGGCCTCGGCGGCCATCATCGACGTGGTCATCCCCGACGCGATCTTGCGTCGCTCGCGGATACCCGTGCGCTCGAGGATCCAGGCGTCTGATGTCTCCACCATCGCCTCGAGGTCGGCGTTGGTGATGATCTCGTCGGGCAGGTACGATGCGATTCCCAGGATGGCCGCCGTGCGGGTGGCGCCTGGGGGAACTCCGATGGGGGTGGACGCGGGGGCGTGAAGGATCGCCATCTCGACAGAAGCTTAGGCGAGCGCCCGGGGTTACGTCACCGTTGCGCTGATGTACATTTCCCGATCGAGATGCTCGGGAGCCTGCTCGCGGTCAACAACCCGTTCCCGTTTTCGATCAGCGGGTTCACAGGGCTCACCACTGCCCAGATCATCTCGTTCTTCATCGTGTTCGTCATCTTCAACGCATACGTCGTCCTCATGGTGATCGCCCTGGTCGCGTTCTACTTCACCTCGAAGCCTCGGCACGGAGTGGTCCGGACGGCCGCAATCTGGCACTTCGTCGCCGTCCTGTGGATGCTCTTCGCGTTCGTGGGGACGGTCTGGGGCGCTCCGGCCGAGAAGACCTTCCTCGCCGGAACGGGCCTGGCGACGCTCGGCATCGGTCAGCGAGCCATCAACGAGTTCATCAGCATGGGCTTTGCGTTCATCGCCGTCGTCTGCATGGCAATCGGGTTCGCCCGCGGCTCCGCGCAGAACCGGGCCATACGCGAGGAGGCGCTCGTCTCCTTGACCTCGGCGGATCAGCCGGCTGGACTTCTATCTCAGTGAGAACGACAGGATCGAGGCGGGGTTCAAGAGGGCGAAGGCGCGCTGGACGGCGTGGGTCTCGTTGGTGATCGCGGTGATCCACAGGGCCGAGAGGTTGGTCACCGGCAGGAAGTCGCCGGGGTGACGCTCGAGGTGGTCCTGGAGGTCGTGGCCGGGCGCGAGATGCACATCGCCAACGAGCGATATGGCCGAGGTGTTGATCGACGCCGCGTAGGGGACCGTCTCGCGCCACATCGCCGAGTTGCCGTCGGGTACCTCCTCGAGCGGTGACACCAGGATCACGCCCGCCTTGGCGATGGTCACGCGGGGCTCGAGCCTGCTGAGGACAGGGTAGTTCGTCGAGAGCGGCTCCGCGCGCGAGTTCCTGACCTGCAGGAACGCCCCGAACCGGTTGATGCTGTCGCTGAGACGCTCCGCACCGAGGACCTCGAGCTCGCCCGTCAACCGTATGAAGGTGCCGTAGATCTCGACCTCACGCCATCCGCTCACAGGCTGCCAAGGCTACTCTCCGGCGCCCGCCGCGGGCGCGTCTTTCCGGGGGCGCGGCGCGGCGTGTGCGGTGACGTATCCTTTCGGCCGTCTGACGCTCCGAACACGAGATATGGAACGCCTCATCGTCGCCCTCCGCACCGACTTCGGATGCTTCGCCATCATCGTGGCATTCGTCGTGATCATGATTTCGGCGATTGTGTTCGCCAATATCCTCACCCCTCCCGCAAGCAATCCACTCCTGTAGCCAGGGATGAGGCTCGATGCGACACCGGCCAGGCGGCGTCTTTGCCGCAAGTTCGTAAACTTGTCCCGGGGACGAACCCCGTCGTGAGGACTGTATGGCACTGAATCCGTACGAATCGCCGCGGGGGAGGATGCGTGCTCGCGCCGAGACGACGAGACGTCAGTTCCTGATGATCATGGGTGGCCTCGCGGCTGCGGGCGCCAGCCTCTTCGGCGGCATCGAAAGCCTCAAGTTCCTGTTTCCGCAGGCATCGTCAAACGCACCCGCGCTGTTCAAGACCTCGTTCACGTTCGAGCAGCTCACCGGCGGCATTGTCAACGGCAAGGCCGTGACGCCCGTCAACGTCCTCTCGGAGACCGCCAAGCGGGTCACCGTCGTGCTCGACGATGCCGGCATCTATGCGGTGTACCTGGTCTGCACGCATCTCGGTTGCACACCGAACTACGTCACCGACGTGACCACCGGGTCCGGCGTGTCCTCGTCCGTGGCCGACGCGCGTGGCGTGCGTGCCGCGGACCAGCGACTCCCCAACGGGTGGGCGTGCCCCTGCCACGGCAGCCGGTACTTCATCGACTCGACGAACTTCTACGGTCCGGCGCCGCGGCCGATGGACTGGGTGAACATCGAGGTCACCCCGGACGGGTTCTTCGCGGTCGACCGAGCCGCGCTCGTCGCGACCCGTGGACCTGGAAACAACCAGGCGCCACAATGGCGCCTGCTGGTAGACACCCAGAAGAGTAATGGCAAGACTCTCGGGGTCTGAGTGAGGAGGCGGGCTTCGCGAATGAGGGGTCTCGGTCGATGAGCGCAACCCCCGGCCAGGCAAATCCGGTCCGCGCGTTTGTCGCGCAACTCTGGGGATCGGTGTTCCGCCACGGTCTGCCGACCAACGACAAGGTCGCAGCTCGCACCGCGCTGACCAACTTCTTCCTGCACATCCACCCGGTGCGGGTCAAGAAGTCCGCGGTGCGCGTGTCCTACACGCTGTGCCTCGGCGGCCTCTCCTTCTTCCTGTTCATCCTCCTGACGATCACCGGCCTGTTCCTCATGTTCTATTACATCCCCTCGGTGGATTCCGCGTATCAGAACGTCAAGGATCTGCAGTTCGTCGCGGTGTTCGGCGACATCATCCGCAACATGCATCGCTGGGCGGCGCACGCGATGGTGATCACCGTCTGGCTGCACATGGCCCGCGTCTTCTACCAGGGCGCCTACAAGCCACCCCGCGAGTTCAACTGGGTCATCGGCACCTTCCTGCTCCTGATCACGCTGCTGCTCTCGTTCTCCGGCTACCTGCTTCCCTGGGACCAGCTCGCCATCTGGGCGATCACGGTCGGCACCAACATGGCCAAGTACGCCCCGATCGTGGGGCCCTATACCCGATATCTCCTGCTCGGTGGCGACCAGGTAGCACAAGGTGCTCTGATTCGCTTCTACGTCTTACACGTCATCGCCCTGCCCCT
>JBAPWO010000023.1:0-6492 GCA_049283735.1 Candidatus Dormiibacterota bacterium | reverse complement strand
GTGCACCACAAGGCGTATCGCCTCACGGTGGTGATGCTGCTCGAGCGATGGGACATGCACGACGACGGTGCCGTCATTGACGCGGAGATCTCCGACGCTGCGATCCAGCATCCTGTCGATGCGCTCGAGCAATGACGCGTCGCCGTCGCGCTTGTCATGGAGCAGGGCGCGGGGATGCGAACGCTGGATCTGGCTGCGGACGTTGAAGGCGTCGATGTTCTGCGAGTACACGATCACGGGGCACTCGCGAAGCTCGCGGGCGAGTCGTGACAGGACGTCGCCACTGCTCGCGCTGCGGTCGGGAGCCTTGCCGAGGTCCCAGTCGATGATCGCGAGCACCGGTCTGCTCGAGTAGCGGTTGTGTTCCAGCAGCGAGAGCGCGCGCGACGCGCTGCGCGCGCCGAGCGGATGGAACCGTTTGCGGGTGAAGTGATGCTGCAGCTCATCGAGCGTCTCGGCGTCGTCCTCGAGGATCAGGACCTCCGGGTTGGCTCTCACCGCCGCACCGCGACAGCCGACGGGACCAGTGTCATGCGACCGTTGTGGTCACGCTCGGTGACCCACCCGGCGTGATGCCTGGCGAGCGCCTCGGCGACTGCCCGGAAGTTGCGCCCGGGCAGGGCGAATCCGTCCGGGTACGCCGCGACCAGCGACTCGAGCGACGCACCGCGGTGCAGCGTTCCGTCGCCGAGCTCGACACCGCTTCCCGGCGCGAGGTGCATCCCGCCGACGTTCGCGGCGAACGCACCTCGGATGGCGCGGAGCAGCGCGGCCGGCCGGTCGAAGCGGCGCGCGTGTTCCGGCAGCCCCGCCGGCGCGGCGCCGAGCCAGTAGGTGAGCACCGGCCGTTCGCGCAGGACGGTGGCCAGGACGGGTGTCAGCGAGACCGCGTTGCCGATGACCATCCAGGGCCAGGGCAGGCAGGCTACGGCGATGTCGCCGGCGTCCTCCGCACGAGCGTCGCGAACCACGGCCATGCCCCGGGGCACGGCGTCACGCACCGCCACGGCGAGCTCGCCGTCCACGGTCACAACGAGAATGGCGCGGCTGCGATCCGGGGCACGCACGCCCAGCGTCCACGGAGCGTCGGTCACCCCCACGAAACATCCCTCCCGGCCAGGCCTCGTGAGGAAACGGAATGGTCCGTGCCCGCGGGCGGCCTCGGCCAGTGTAGGGATGACGGGGGCAGGGCGGCGGGCCAGCCAGGCGGACACGGACACCCTGGAAGCATCTGCGGCCGGTCGGGACATCGCGCGGACAGACGGGGAGGCTCGCGACATGGCAGACTCAACGCGGTATGTCGACCTCAGACGCCGGGGAGCCAGCCACCGAAACGGTCCGGCTGGCACTGACGGAAATCCTGCACCGCCCCCTCGTCGATCGAGCAGGAGGCCGGCTCGGCCGGGTGGACGACGTCATCGCCCGATTCGCCGAGGGCGGCTACCCGCCGGTCACCGGACTCGTCGGGCGCATCGCGGGGCGCAAGTTGTTCATCCCTCGCGACCGGATCGCCGCGATGCGACCGGGCAGCGTCCAGCTCGCGGGGGAAGACCTCAACCTTGCCCACTTCGAGCGACGCCAGGGCGAGGTCCTGCTCGGTGACGACGTGCTCGGCCGCCGGCTGATCGCGGTGGACGCCGGCCGGCTCGTGGTCGCCCACGACATCGAGCTCCACTACGACAACTCGAGATGGGTGGTCGCGGGCGTCGACACCCGCGCCCGGGGCCTGCGCGGCCGGTTCCTCGGTGGTCGCGTCGAGAATCAGGGATTCGTCGACTGGGCGGCGGTCGAGCCCTTCGTCGGCCACGTGCCGACGTCGCGGCTGCTCATGCCACTCCGGCGTCTGCGCCGCCTGCACCCCGCGCAGATCGCAGACCTCGTCGAAGCCGCGTCGCACGATGAGGGTGAGGAGATCATCTCGGCCGTGCACGGGGATCCCGAGCTCGAGGCCGATGTCTTCGAGGAGCTCAACACCGAGCACCAGGTGGAGTTTCTCCGCGACAAGTCCGACGCGGAAGCTGCCGCGGTGCTGGCGGAGATGGGTCCCGACGACGCCGCCGACCTGGTCACCGAGCTCGATCAGCCGCGACGTGCGCCAATCCTTTCGCTGCTCCCGCCGTCGCAGCAGGCGAAGGTGCGCGCGTTGCTCAGCTATGGACAGAGCAGCGCGGGCGGACTGATGAGCCCCGACTTCGTGTCGGTTGCCCCCGATGCAAGCGTGTCGGACGCGCTCGCGGCGGTGCGCGCCGCCGACGTGCTGCCTCAGGTCGTCGCCGATGTGTTCCTGCTCGACGACGGACACCTCGCTGGTTCGGTGCCGCTCATCGAGCTACTCCGCGCCGATGGCACCATGCGGATCTCGGAGCTCGTCGAGCACAGCAATGCGTCAGTGAGCGTCGACGATGATTTCCCAGAGGTGGCGCGACGCATGGCCGACTTCAACCTCACCGTCGTCGCCGTGCTCGACGACGACAATCGGGTCATCGGCGTCATCACAGTCGATGATGTGCTCGGGGCGATGCTGCCCAACGCGTGGCGGCGTCGAGCTGAGGCCGACGGAGACTGACCCCTGACCTTCGGGTCATGTGCGGGTTGTACACTTCGGGTAAGGCGACCACATTTTTGGGGTGTATCCACGAGTACATGGACGGCGGCGACAGTCCCCAGTCCCGGCAACGCACGGGCCGGCCCGCGTCGAGGTAGCGAAGCGCGCGTGACCTCCTGAGCGGACGGGCCCGCTCAGTCTTGCCGTCATCGACGGTGGGAGGTCCGAATTGGCGCAGGAGAAGGCTCGCAAGGCGGCCGCCAAGGTGGCGCGCCGTCCGAAGATTGTCCTGGACGACGCACATCACGGCGACATCCGCGGCGCCTTCGGGACCATCGGAGAGCACGAACCGTCCGGTGCGCGCTCGTGGCGTCGCAGGCTCCTCGCGCTCGCCGTGATCGTCGGTCCCGGTCTCATCGTGATGGTCGGGGACAACGACGCAGGCGGCGTTTCGACGTACGCGGCAGCCGGACAGGACTACGGCACGAGCCTGCTCTGGACGTTGGTGCTGCTCATCCCGGTGCTCGTCGTCAACCAGGAGATGGTGGTCCGCCTCGGTGCTGTCTCCGGCGTCGGGCATGGACGGCTCATCTTCGAGCGTTTCGGCAAGATCTGGGGTCGCTTCGCCGTCAGCGATCTCTTCGTGCTCAATTTCCTCACGATCGCCACGGAGTTCATCGGCATATCGCTGGGCGCTCAATACTTCGGGGTTCCCGCCTGGGTCGCGGTCCCGCTCGCCGGCCTGCTCCTTGTCGGCATCACGGTCACCGGACGCTTCGAGACGTGGGAGCGGCTGATGTTCGTCATCCTCTTCGGCAACCTGCTGTGCATCCCGCTGATGCTGCTCTGTCATCCGACGCTGGGTCCGGTCGTGCAGCACTTCATCGTCCCCGGCGTGCAGGGCGGCTTCAAATCCGATGGCGTGCTCCTCATCGTCGCCATCGTGGGAACCACGATCACGCCGTGGCAGCTGTTCTTCCAGCAATCGAACGTCGTCGACAAACGCATCACACCGCGATGGATTCCGTACGAGCGTGCAGACACGGTGATCGGCGCACTGGTCGTCGTCATCGGCGCGTCCGCGATCATGATCGCCACCGCGTTCGCGTTCAGTCGCAGCGGTATCGGGGCTGGGAATGTCAATGCCTTCAGCAACGCATACGAACTCGCCAAGAGCCTCAAGGATCATGTAGGCCCGGCGGTGGGCGCGATCTTTTCGATTCTGCTGATCGACGCATCGATCGTCGGTGCGAGTGCTGTGACGCTCTCGACGTCGTACGCGTTCGGCGACACCTTCGGGATCCGCAATTCGCTGCACAGGTCGTGGCGCGAAGCGAGGCTGTTCTACGCGATGTTCACGGGGCTCGTGGTACTGGCGGCTGTGTTCGTCCTCATCCCGGGTGTGCCGCTCGGTCTGGTCACCACCGCGGTGCAGGCTTTGGCGGGCGTCATGCTTCCGAGCGCGTGCCTCTTCCTCCTGTTCCTGTGCAACGACCGAGACGTGCTCGGTCCGTGGGTCAACAAGACCTGGTTCAACCTGCTCGCCTCGCTGATCCTTGGCGTGCTCCTGATCCTCTCGGTCATCCTCGTGGTATCGACGATCCTGCCGAACATCGACGTCGCGCGACTGTTCCTGGTGCTCGCGGCCGTCATGTTGGCCGGACTGGTGATCGCCATCGGCATCAACCTTCGCGCTCGGCGATCGATGCCGCCGGATCCGCGAATGCTGGAGGATCGTGAGACGTGGCGGATGCCGTCACTCGCCCTGCTCAGCCAACCCGTCAAGTCGCGCGGTCGGCTCATTGCGCTCTGGACGGTGCGCGGCTATGCGATCATCGCGATGGTCAGCTTGCTCATCAAGACGATTCTCGCGTCCCACGGCAGTCACTAGGAGAGCGCTGTCACCGTCACAAAGGGTGTGACGCAGGGACGACCCGGTGCGTGCTCATAGGTGATCCGGTTGGCTCCGACGATCACCGTCGACGCTGACACGGTCGCGTAGACCTCGCCGTGGATGCACGCCGCATCGAGGGGAGAGTCACTCGCCGAGGTGTGATCGGCGAGCATCGCGCGCAAACCCGACATGGTCGCGTCGGGGTCGCCATCTGCCGCCAGCGCCCGATCCACTCCAGCGCGGAGCATCGCCACCTTCGGATTGCTCGCGTCGTCGACATCGCGGGTGGTGAGCACGTGCGGGCCAGGGGCGAGGTCGACGACCCGCACCGGGCCCGTGTCGTCGACATGGGCGACGAGCGCGCGATCCGCGTCCAGCCAGAGCACGTTGACCGGGTTGTAGACCCCCGGTCCGAGCCCGGCGAGGCGGTCCGGGATGTCGGCAGGATCGGCGGTGAGCAGCGCGAGCGGAATCGCTCCTCGAGACCGGCGTGACGGGTCGGGCGCGACGGGGGGCCTGTCGGCGGGATGCCGGTTGGTGACCGCGCAGATTCGGCCATCGGCGGCCACCGCGAGCCAGGTGCCTCCGGCGACCAGGTCCCGGCCGCCGAGGATCAGCGGGCTCGCCTGCAGGATTCCGGGGGGTGCGCTCGGGCGGGCGATCAGCTCATCACGATTCGCCGCGAGCACGACCGGCGTCCCGGGGAGGCATCGCCAGGCCAGCAGGATCGTGCACACCGGCCGAATCGTATGCGGACGCCGCGCTTGGGTGTGAACGCTGTGAACGGGGCCTCGCGGCATCGTGACGACACGCCGACTCCCATCTCGAATGGGAGGTATTAAGACCACAGTTGAAACACGTCAATGAACGCAAACGTATTGAGCAAGCTCAAGCGCCCACAGCGCTCGAGGGGCCGCACGGCGGTCGCGCTGCTTCCGGGCGTCTTCGCGCTCGTGCTTGCGGGGGTTTCGGGTGTGGCCGCGGCCGGCAACCCGGCTCCCTCGGTCACGGGAGCTCTCAAGGCGACGCCGCCATCACCGACGTCGACGCCATGCGTCTACTTCACCACGAGCGGGACCTGCTGCCCCAAACCGACCAAGCAGTGCACGACGCCTACAGCGGCGCCCAGCCCGTCATCGGGCCCGCCCAGCAGTGGCAACAACGGTGGTGGGGGCGGCTCGACACCCACGCCGGCACCGACCTCGACCCCCGCGTCGACTTCGACCCCAGGGCCGACCTCGACGCCGGCGCCGACCACCAGCGCCGGGCCGACCGCAACCCCACGGCCGACGAGCACGCCGACTTCACCGCCGGTCACGTCCCCTGGCGGTTCAGGGGGCAGTCACCCGAGCGGCGGGAGTGCGACCGGGGCCACCGGCCCGTCCGGCGCCAGCGGCCCGTCGGGCGCCACCGGCGCAACCCACACCCAGACATCGGATGATCCCGCTCCGTTCGCACCGCTTGCAAACGCGGTGGCAGCGGTCGGCTCGGGTCAGGGCCTCGACGCGGCCCGGATCCCACCTGTCGAAGCGCTCACGCCGCTGAGCGGCCTGGCGTTCGGCAACGGGCTGAATCTCGGACCCATCCTGCTCCTCGTCGACCTGGTCGGAATCGGCCTGCTCATCTACCTCGTCCGCACCCGCTGGCTGGCCCCCGAGGCCTGACCGACGGCGACGGGTCCGGGGCCCGCACCGATCCCCACCAGCCCCTGAGCGATCGCTGCGGCGGTGACCGCGGCGGCGCGACGGGCGGCTTCGGCCAGCGGTGTGCCGAGGGCGAGCTCCGCGGCGAGCGTCGCCGAGTGCGTGCACCCGGTCCCGTGGGTCGCCGTCCCCTCCACCCACGCGACGGGGATCTCGAGGTGTTCGGCGCCGTCGAAGAGCAGGTCTGAGCCCTCACCCCCGCCGCCGGTGATGAGCACGGCGCGCGCCCCGCGGGCGACGATCCGCTCGGCGAGCGTCCGGCGATCGCCGTCGCCGCCGGCGAGGGCTCGCGCCTCGGCGACGTTCGGGGTCACCACTGTCGCCAGTGGCAGCAGGGATCCGATCAGCAC
>JBAPWO010000022.1:0-7120 GCA_049283735.1 Candidatus Dormiibacterota bacterium | reverse complement strand
AGCAGGATCAGGTGGATGGGATCGCGGTCCGTCCTACCTTCACGATCGTGGCGCGAGCGCGGCGCCATGTACATCTCGCAACCGAGGACGGGGTTGATCTTTGCCGCACGCGCGGTGGCGTAGAAATCGACGGCTCCGTAAAGCACGCCGTGGTCGGTGACGGCGATGGCCGGCTGCCCCATCGCCTTCGCACTGTCGACGAGCTCCCTGACACGTGAGGCGCCGTCGAGCAGCGAGAACTCGCTGTGGGTGTGCAGGTGGACAAAGCCTCCCGAATCGATCTCGCTGCCGGTCGTGGATGGCTGTTGCACTCTGGCTCCTGGCTGCGGTCGATGACAACGAACAGACGTACGCTACCACTCCGCAGCAGCCCGCCGCCGCAGGTGGTGAGGGTACCGCTCAGCCGGCCCCCGAGGGCTCCGGCAGGTCGTCGATGGTGGGCGCGCCGGCTCTTGTGAGGGTGACCACGCTTTCGACGTGATACGTCTGCGGAAACATATCGACGACGTCGAGTGCGTCCACGCGGTAGGGCCCAGAGGCAACCAGGGTGTGGAGGTCACGGGCGAGCGTGGCGGGATCGCAGGAGACGTAGACGATGCGCTCCGGTCCGGCGAGCGCGAGCCACCCGGTGACGCGGCCGGAACAGCCTGCCCGGGGCGGGTCGAGGATGACGACGTCGGCCATCTCCGCGGCGCCGGCGCGCGGCAACGCGTCCTCGACGGGCGAGAGCACGAAGTGCATGCGGTCGGCGACGTCGTTGACGCGCGCATTGAGCACCCCGAGTTGGGCGGCGCCGCGGTTGCTCTCGATGCAGGTCACCTCGCGCGCCTCGGCGGCGAGGTGGCAGGCGAGCACGCCGATCCCGGCGTAGGCGTCGACGATCCTGAGACCGGCGTGACCGCCGAGCGCGTCGATGACGCATTGATAGAGCACGTCCATCTGCGCCCAGTTGACCTGGATGAACGCGTCGGGCGTGACCCGAAAGGTCATCCCGCGCCAGCGCAGGGTCGTCGACGTCGTGCTCACCCGTCCGCCGTCGGGGAGGTCGAGGCCTCCGTCGAGCGCGCCGCTCGCCAGTCCTCGCGCGGGCTTGGCGTGGATGAGCAGCTCCTGCCCGTCCTCGCCGACGGTCAGGTGCAGCGTTCCGAGCGCGTTGGTCGCGCTCGAGTCGAGGAGTCCGCGCAGCGCGGGCAGCGCCGTTGTGATCCGCGGGTGATGGATCAGGCAGTCGTCGACGGCGATCGGCCGCCAGCTGCGCGCTCGGTTGAACCCGAGGGCAGCAGGCGTGTCCTCGGTGCCGGCGATGACATGAAATTCACCGCGAAGGCGGTACCGCCACGGATCGCCGACCGCGTGCATGCGCGGCGCCGGGTGCTCGATGCGCTGGCGATGCAGCGCGTCGAGGACGATGTCCCGCTTCAGCTCCACCTGGTGCGCGTACGCAACGTGCTGAAGCTGGCAGCCACCGCATCGGGGCACGTAGGGGCACGGTGGGACGACGCGGTGCGGCGACGCCTCGACCACGCGCACCACCTCGGCGAATGATGTCGCGCCCTTTCGGTAGCGGACCGACACCTCGACCTCCTCGCCGGGAATGCCCCCCTCCACGAGCATGGTCGCGCCCTGGTCGTCGTGGGCGAGACACAGCCCACCGTGGACCATGCGTCCGAGACGCACCAGGGCTACTGCTCCAAGAGCCGGTCGCGGAGCAGGCGGTTCACCAGCGGCATGTCGGCCTTGCCGCCGGTCGCGTCCTTGACCGCACGCATCAGCTGCCCGAGCGCTTGCTGCTTGCCGGCGCGGAAGTCGGCGGCGGCGGCAGGATTTGCCGCCACAGCGGCGTCGACCAGCGCGCTCAGCTCGCTGGTATCGCTCACCTGGGCGAGACCACGATCCCGCACCAGCGCCTCCGGATTGCCGCCACCCACATAGAGCTCGGCGAGCAGCTCCTTCGCTGTCGGGCCGTTGATCGTGCCCGCGTCGACAAGGCGGAGCAGGCTCGCGAGCCCGTCGACGCCGAGACCGCTGTGCTGCAGCGCCATCCTGTGCTCGTTCGCCAGCGCCGCGACATCGCCGCTCTGCCAGTTAGCGGCAAGTTTGGCGGGAACCCCGGCGGCGACGAGTAACTCGTAGGTGTCCGCGTCCGCGCGCGTATCGGTGAGCACGGCGGCGTCGTAGGCGGTCAATCCATACTGCTCCTGGAAGCGATGCCCTCGGGCCTCGGGAAGCTCAGGCAGGGTCGCGCGCACTCGCTCGATGAACGCGGCGTCCAGGCGAAGCGGCGGCAGATCGGGCTCGGGGAAATAGCGGTAGTCGTGAGCCTGCTCCTTGCTTCGCTGCGAGATCGTGCGCCCCTGCGTCTCCACCCAGCCGCGCGTCTCCTGCACGAGCGTCCCACCGGCGTCGAGCACGCCCGTCTGCCGCTCGATCTCCGATTCGAGGGCGCGGTGCACCGCCCGGAACGAGTTCATGTTCTTGACCTCGACCTTGACACCCAGTTCCCGGGCGCTGCGCGGACGGAGCGAGATGTTGGCGTCGCATCGGAACGAGCCCTTCTCGAGGTTGCCGTCGTTGACGCCGATGTACATGAGGATCTGACGCAAGCGCACCAGGTACTCGCGTGCCGCTTCGGGGGTGCGCAGGTCCGGTTCGCCGACGATCTCCATCAGCGGCACGCCAGCCCGGTTGAGGTCGATCAGCGAGGACGTCGCGCTCTGGAGCACGTCGCCGGCGTGGTGCATCGTCCCGGTGTCCTCCTCGAGGTGGACGCGCGTGATCCCGCAACGCACCGTCTCGCCGCCGAGCGGAAACGCGAGAAACCCATTGACCGACAACGGCAGGTCGTACTGCGAGATCTGGTAGCCCTTGGGGAGATCCGGATAGAAATAGTTCTTGCGGTCGAACTTGGTGAAGGCGGGTATGTCGCACTGCAGGGCCAGCGCGGTGCGAAGCGTGTACTCAACGGCCTGCTGATTGATGTTCGGCAGAACACCGGGCAGACCGAGGCACACCGGGCAGGTGTTCTCATTCGGTGCGGCGCTCGTGTAGTCCGCCGGGCACCAGCAGAACATCTTGCTTCGCGTCAGCAGCTGCGCGTGCACCTCGAGCCCGATCACCACCTCGTAGCGACCGAGTGCCGCTGCCGGGATCGTGGCCGCCGCGGTCACGCGGCCTCCCGCGCGTACGGCGAGCGCACCGTGTGGAAGTCGGTCGCCTGCTCGTACGCGTGCGCCACCCTGAGAACGCGCGAGTCCTCGAATCGAGGTGCGATCACCTGCAGCCCGACCGGGAGCCCGTCCACGAAACCGCACGGCACCGAGATACCGGGAACACCCGCGAGGTTGGCCGGCAGTGTCACCACGTCGCACATGTACATGGACAGCGGGTCGTCGCGCGATCCCATGGTGAAGGCCACGCTTGGAGAGGTCGGGCACACGATCGCGTCCACGTCCTTGAAGACGGCCTCGAACTCCTGGCCCACCAGCGTTCTGACCTTCTGCGCCTGACGGTAGTAGGCGTCGTAATAGCCGCTCGAGAGCGCGTACGTGCCGAGCATGACCCTGCGTTTGACCTCGTTGCCGAAGCCCGCTCCACGCGTCTGCATGTACATGTCGGTGACCGACGCACGCTCCACGCGATTGCCGAAGCGTACGCCGTCGTACCGCGCAAGGTTCGACGAGCACTCCGCAGGAGCGATGATGTAATACACGCTGAGCGCAACGTCGGTGCTCGGCAGCGAAACCTCGCGGAGCGTCGCTCCCTGCGCCTCGAGGACGCGAAACGCCGCCTCCACCGCCGCACGCACACCCGGCTCGGTGCCCTCGCCGATGTACTCGCGGGGAATCCCCAGGCGCATCCCCGCAACGCCGGCGTGCAGCGATGCGAGCGGATCGTCGACCGCGCGCGGCTCCGACGTGCTGTCGCGCGGATCGTGGCCGGCGATGGCCGCGTAGACCAGGGCGCAGTCCTCGACGGTGCGGGAGAAAGGACCGATCTGGTCGAGCGACGACGCGAATGCGATCAGCCCGTATCGCGAAACCCGTCCGTACGTCGGTTTGAAGCCGACCACACCGGACAGGGCCGCCGGCTGCCGGATCGAGCCGCCGGTGTCGCTGCCGAGCGAGTACGGCACCGAGCCGGCGGCGACCGTCGCCGCGCTGCCGCCGCTGCTCCCTCCCGGAACCCGCTCGATGTCCCAGGGGTTGCCGACCGGTCCGTACGCGGAGTTCTCGGTCGACGATCCCATGGCGAACTCGTCGCAGTTGGTCTTGCCGATGCACACCGCACCGGCGTCGAACAGGCGCTGCACCGCCGTTCCGGTGTACGGCGGTCTGAACCCGCGGAGGATCTTCGACCCGGCGGTGGTCTCGATGCCGTCGACGCAGAGCACGTCCTTGAGGGCCATGGGGATGCCGCACAGCGGCGACGCCGTGGCGGGATGATCCTCGAGCGTGCGCGCCGCAGCGTCGGCCTGCTGCTCGGCGAGCTCACGCGTGACCGTGAGATACGCGTTGAGGTCCTTGTCACTTCCCTCGACGTGCGCAAGCGCGCGGGCTAGCAGTTCGCGAGGCGTCGTGCTTCCGTCGCGCAGCGCCGCGGCGAGCCCGCTGATGGTGTCAGGCGTCAAGCTCGGCGCCCTGGATCGCCCCGACCACGAAGTGGCTGCCGTCCGACGCGGGTGCGTTGCGCAGCGCGGCCGCGGCGCCGATCGGCTCCTCCGTCTCGTCGGCGCGCATCACGTTGACGAGATCACCGACCTGCGCGGTCTCCGCAAGCGCCGACGTGTCGACCGTCTGCAGCCGTGCGATGTGATCGAGGATCGCCTCCAGCTCGCCGAGGAGACGGTCCTTTTCCGGGTCGCTCAAGCCCAGCCGGGCAAGGGTTGCGACGTGGTCGACGTCAGCGCGTGAAAGGGTCATGGAGCGGTTATTATCCCGACCTCTCGACTTATTCGAGCGGGAGCCAGGTGAGCACCGTCTGCTCGGTCGGCGCGAATCCGGCGGCGATGTATGCGGACAGTGCTGCCTGATTGTCACCTCGAGTCCAGACGCATGCGAAGGTGACCTCGCGGCTGCGGATCAGCTGCATGGCCTCTGCCATCAGGCGGTGGGCGACGCCCTGACCGCGCTCGTGGGGGCGGACATACAGCTCTGCGATCTCGGCCTCGAGACCCGTCCCGGGATCGAACAGCACCACCCAGCAGAGGCCGATCGTCTCCCCGCCGGACGTGCGCGCCACCAGGATGTGGTTCTCACCGGTGAACCGAGGAGCCGTGGTCAGGCGCGTGCTCAGCTGTTCCGAGGTCTCCTCGGGGTGGTCGTAGTGGCGCTGCTCGGCGAGCGCCAGGTCGACGAGCATCGCCCGGACCTGAGCGTTCTGATGATCCTCGAGGGTTTCGATGCGGACGTCCTCGAGATCTCCCATGCCGAGCCATTGTGGCGGCTCAGGGCGCGACGACCCCGCTGCCTGTGGTGGCACCGCTGCTGACACCGGTGCTTCCAGAACCGCCGCCGATGTTGCCGTTGCAGATCTTCTGTGGTTGGACCTGCGGCGACGGCACCGGGGTGCACGCGAAACTCGGAGGAACGCTCACCGGGGAGGGAGCCGGGAAGGTCACGCTGGGGCCGGCGCTGCCTCCGCGCTGGGTCCAGGTGGAGCCGTCCCACGACCAGGTCTGGTCATAGAGCCCGGTCTGACGCGACGTGGTGCCAAAGCCGCCGAACACCACGACCTTGCCGGTGGCCGTGTCGAACGCCGCGGCAACCCCACTCGCTATCGGGGGCGTGGTGCCTGGGTGCACGCGCGTCCAGACCCCGGTCCAGCGCCAGGTCTGCCCGTCACCGGTCAGCACGATATCGCTGTGCGTTGCCGGATCGCCCACGAAGACGGCGCCCGGCGTGGGCGGTCCGACCTTATACGTGGCGACGCGCTTCCAGGTGACGCCGTTCCAGATGCTCTCGGTGCCGGTGCAGCAGGCGGACTGCTTCACGGGTGGCCCGGCGGCGCAGCCCTGGCAGGTCGGTGGCGCGGGCGTCGGCTCTACGAACGCATTGCTGAACGACGCCAGCCTGCCGGAGACCGCGTCGTCGACGATCGATGAGCCGTACCAATCGACTGACGAGGTGCTGACGTTCGACGCCATCGCCGTCCATGCCCGCCCGTTCCAGGTCCAGCCGGGTGTGGGATGGAAGGGCAGGGGGCACGACGGTTGTGCTGCCGGGGTTTCGCGCTGCACCGGGCACGCGATTGCCGGCTCCGCCGCACCCAGCATCGGCTCCGGAAATGGGCCCCGCTCCAGCAGCACGACCCGATGGGACACCGGGTCAGTGGCCAGGGCCCCGCTCCCGAAGAAGAGGAACGGCGTCGAGCCCGAGGCCTTCGACCAGTCGCTGCCGTTCCACAGCCACGTCACCGCGCTCGGTGAAATCTCGGTGTTGCAGGCAGGCGTCACCTTTTCCGCGGCGCGTGGGGTCGGCGCGATCGCCGGGAGTGGGTGCACCGGCGGGACGACCGGCGTCGTCACGCCCGAGGAACCCGACGACACCGATCCGGAGCCTCCGGAACAGGCGATCGGGCCGATCGACCCGGTGAAGTGCCGGAGGCCAGCCAGGAGCACGTCGCGGCTCACCGGGTCATAGGTCATCTGAGCGTTGTCCAGCGGGGGCGGCGAGGTCGTCGGGTGCGCCTGGGTCCACCCCGTGCCGTCCCACATCCAGGTGTCGTCAAGGCTGCGGGTCCTGCTCTGACCGCCGAAGAGGACCACCGACCCATTCGCCGCGTCAAAGGCCATGGCCGCACCGCTGCGGGCGGGTGGCTGTCCAGCTGATGAGGCGGAGCCGGCTCCCTGGACCGCTCGGATCCCGAAATAGGCGCCGAGCCCGGCTCCGACGACCGCGACCAAGGCGATCCCGGCGAGCGGACGCGACCAGCGCGCGCGCCGCACTTCAGTACTCATGGCTCTGAGACGCGCTTGATGCCGGGCAGGTTCCCGGCCGCGCCTCGTCCGTAGACTTGAACCTGGTATGACCGAGGTCGGCGCGCAGCCCAAGAACCCCGAACGCCTGGAGCTCGAGCAGCTCACCGCCCTCCAGCCCGGGCTGGCGCGGTTGATGCCCGAGAT
>JBAPWO010000021.1:0-1858 GCA_049283735.1 Candidatus Dormiibacterota bacterium | reverse complement strand
TATATGAACACGTTGAATTTCCTTGATGCAAACGTTTGGCTGGCGCTGCTGTGGAGCCGTCACATTCACTCCAAAAAAGCGAGGGATTGGTTTGAAGAGGCGAGCGAAGAGCAGTTCTTTTTCTGCCGCTTCACGCAACTCACAATTCTGCGGCTGCTGACAACCGAAAAGATCATGGGAAAAGATACCAAGACAATGTCCGAAGCCTGGAGTGTCTGGGATCGAGTGTGGGCCGACACTCGGATTGCCTTCCTTCCCGAACCGGATGAACTCGAAAAAGAATTCCGGACTCGTTCGCGGTTGTCCAGCCAGTCGCCGAAGGTTTGGGCGGACGCTTACCTTCTGGCTTTCGCTTCGGTAGCAGGACTGAAATTTGTGACTTTTGATCGTGCGCTTAGAGAACAGGGTGCGAACCTGCTTGTGCTCTAAGCCGCGGCGGATGAGGGCGTCCGCCCCTACGCAGTCAACGGCGGAGGACAGAAGTGTCCGCCCTACACGCGTTCATCAGATATCCAGATTCTTTACATCGAGCGCGTTGT
This sequence comes from Candidatus Dormiibacterota bacterium, assembly GCA_049283735.1. Lineage (GTDB taxonomy): Bacteria > Chloroflexota > Dormibacteria > Aeolococcales > Aeolococcaceae > Palsa-851. The sequence goes on along the minus strand of JBAPWO010000021.1, from coordinate 1,319 downwards.
CTTCGATGAACTTGCGGCGGGCTTCGACGTCTTCGCCCATCAGCGTGGTGAAGATGGTTTCGCACTCGGCGATGTCTTCGAGCTTTACCGACAGCAGCGTACGGCGCTCGGGATCCATGGTGGTTTCCCATAGTTGCTGCGAGGTCATTTCGCCAAGACCTTTGTAGCGTTGGACGATGTAATCCTTGCGGCCTTCTGCCAGGACGTAATCGAATAGATCGCGCGCGTTGGATTTTTCGACGAGTTGCGGCTCGGGCTTCTTCTTCGCGGCAGCTTTTATGGGCGCGTCTGGAACGGCCTTCTTCGACGTTTTATCCCCATCTCCCTCATTCTCGGTTACATCGTCAGCAGTTCCAGAAGAGCCCTTGGCAACCGTCTCGACGACAAACGGCGGTTCCATGTAAGGTTCGATCTGCTTGAATTTCGAGAGCAACTGCCTGTACTCGGCCGTGGAAGCCAGTTCCCAGTTGATCAGGTGTTCGGCGCCTTGCGAGTTCACGTAGCGCACCTCCCACAGATTGTGCTCTTCATCGAAGCGGCTTTCCACTTCCTTGAAGCTGCGCTCTTTTTGCAGCTTCTTCAATTCTTTCTCCAGCTTCTCAATCTTCCTGGAGGCGGTTTTTTTGTCGCCTTCGAAATCGACGCGCTTGGAAAGATCGAGCTTGGGCAGAATTTCGGTCACACGTTCGTCGCGCAGGCGTTTGTCGACCTTGTCGAACAGTTTGAGGTATTCGTCCAGGACGTTCATGAAGCGCGACAGATTCGCGCCTTCCAGCTTGGCCGCGCCTTCGCCGTAACGCACAATTAGACCGTCTGAAGCGCGCTTGACCAGGACTTTCACGTATTCGCGGTCATCTTTGATGTACTGCTGCGACTTTCCCTTCTTGATGGAGTAAAGCGGCGGCTGCGCTATAAATACGTTTCCGCGCTTGATCAACTCCTGCATGTGGCGGAAGAAGAACGTCAGCAGCAACGTACGGATGTGGCTTCCGTCCACGTCGGCATCGGTCATGAGAATGATCTTGCCGTAACGCAATTTGCTAGCGTCGAAATCTTCTTTTGAGATGCCGGTGCCGAGCGCCGTGATCATGGCGCGAATTTCTTCGTGCGCCAGCATCTTGTCGTAGCGGGCTTTTTCGACGTTAAGAATTTTTCCTTTCAAAGGCAGGATGGCCTGGAAACGCCTATCGCGTCCTTGCTTCGCCGTGCCACCTGCGGATTCACCTTCGACCAGGAATAGTTCGCAACGCTCTGGCTGCTTCTCCGAACAATCGGCTAGTTTACCGGGAAGGCCTCCACCGTCGAGTGCGCCCTTGCGT
>JBAPWO010000020.1:0-34043 GCA_049283735.1 Candidatus Dormiibacterota bacterium | reverse complement strand
CGCGCCGCGAAGGCTTGACCATCCCGGCGGGGCGGAGCACTATGGAGCGGCGGGGCGCGGCCGTCGGAATACGTCACACAGAAGCCGGCAAGTTGGCGGTGACCGAGCAGTACATCATTGGTGAGTTGTCGGTTCGGCTGGTGCAGCTGGAGGCAGTCGCACCGACCGAGGAGTCTGCCGGCGAATTCGCCCGGCTGCGAGTAGAAACCGAAACGGCGACGTTTGAAACGCTGCCCAATATGGCCCTGCAGGCCCTCCACCTGATCCGCGGGCTCTGCCGGGACTCGCTCGCGCGAGGTGACCTCCGGGCACTGACCTCCCAGGCGACGATGGCTGCTGAACTTCGGGAGTTCGCCGTCTCTGCAAGGCTGCTTGGAGAGGGCTAGAGTCGGGGGCGTTCATCTCGGAACTGAGGCGAGGGGGTCCAGCGGTAAGTCGGAGGTCGGCCAATGGCAGTGGAAGTGCAGGTCACTGAAGCCCAGATCGCGGTGCACTGGCGCGAGGAGGATTACTTCGCCCCGCCGCCGAAGTTCATCGGACAGGCGAATGCCAGCGACCCCAGCATTCGCGAACGCTTCCGGGAGGAGAACTTCCCCGAGTGCTTCAAGGAGTACGCGGACCTGCTCACATGGGACAAGTACTGGCACACCACGCTGGACACCAGCAATGCCCCGTTCTGGAAGTGGTTCGTCGGTGGCCGGCTCAACGCGAGCGTCAACTGTGTCGATCGCCATCTTGCGAAGTCTCGAAACAAGGCAGCGCTCATCTGGGTCCCAGAGCCCGAAGGCGAGGACACCAAGGCGATCACGTACCAGGAGCTCTACAAGCGGGTCAACGAGTTTGCTGCGCTCCTGCGCGGTTTTGGCGGAGTGAGCATCGGCGACCGAGTCACCTTTCACATGCCGATGGTTCCGGATCTTCCGGTTTCGATGCTCGCCTGCGCCCGCCTCGGCGTCATCCACAACCAGGTGTTCGGCGGGTTCAGCGGGACGGCCTGCGGCGGCCGGATGGCCGACTGCGAGAGCCGCATCCTCGTGACCATGGATGGCTACTACCGCAACGGCGAACTCATCGACCACAAGGCCAAGGCCGATGAGGCGGTGGCGGTGGCTCGCCAGCAGGGTGTCGAGGTGGACAAGGTGCTGGTGTGGCGACGCCACCCCGGCCAGTACAGCTCCAAGACCCCCATGGTCGAAGGTCGCGACTTCTTCGTCGACGAACTGATGAAAGACTACGCGGGCAAGACGGTCGAGCCGGTGTCGATGCCTGCCGAAGCGCCGCTCTTCATGATGTACACCAGCGGCACCACCGGACGCCCGAAGGGCTGTGTCCACAGCACCGGTGGCTACCTTTCCTACGTCGCCGGTACGTCAAAGTACTATCAGGACATCCATCCCGAAGACACCTATTGGTGTTTCGCCGACATCGGCTGGATCACCGGGCACTCCTACATCGTGTACGGTCCGTTGTCGCTCGGAACCACGAGCGTGATGTACGAGGGAGTCCCGCTCTATCCGGACGCGGGCCGGCCCTGGAGGATCGCCGAGCGCCTCGGCGTGAATATCTTCCACACCGCGCCGACCACCATCCGGATGCTTCGCAAGTTCGGTCCCGATGAGCCGGCAAAGTACGACTACCACTTCAAGCACATGACGACGGTTGGGGAGCCCATCGAACCGGAGGTGTGGCGCTGGTATCACCGTGTCGTGGGCAAGGGCGAGGCGGTGATCGTCGACACGTGGTGGCAGACCGAGAACGGCGGGTTCCTGGGAAGCACACTTCCCGCACTCGACCAGATGAAACCAGGCAGCTGCGGCCCTGGCGTCCTCGGCATCTATCCGGTCATCTTCGACGAGGACCGCAACGTCATCGAACCGGGCAGTGGTCGCGCCGGCAACATCTGCATCCGCAACCCGTGGCCCGGCATCTTCCAGACGATCTGGGGTCAACCCGAGCGGTTCGTGGACACGTACTTCAAGAAGTACAACCGGGACCCGCAGAGCAAGGACTGGCACGACTGGCCGTACCTCGCCGGTGACGGCGCCGTCCAGGCGCCCGATGGCTACATCCGGATCCTCGGCCGGGTCGACGACGTCATCAACGTGGCCGGGCACCGATTGGGGACCAAGGAGCTTGAGTCGGCGTGCCTGACGGTCGATGAGATCGCCGAAGCGGCTGCGGTCCCGGTGATCGACGAGCTTCGCGGTCGGGCGGTGGAACTGTATATCGCGCTGAAACCGGGGGTGCCACCGAGTGACGAAATCAAGGAGAAGGTCGTCAGTGCCATCGAGCGTGAGATCGGGAAGATCGCCCGCCCGCACAACGTATGGATCGTTCCCGACATGCCCAAGACCCGGTCCGGCAAGATCATGCGACGGGTGATCGCATCGATCTCCAACTTCACCGATGTTGGCGATGTGACCACACTGGCAAATCCCGAGATCGTCGAGAGCATCCGCCATCAGGTCCAGACCGAGAAGGTGGCGAGAGGCGATCAACCCCGTGAGCTGTCGCCGCAAGAGCTCGAGGAGATCAAGGCTTTCGGCAGCGTCGAATAGAAACGGTGCCGGCGGCCTCGACCGGCCGGGAGGCGTCTTCGGTTACGCAGCGCCAACGAGCTGCAGGTCGGCGCCGTGGGCGTCCTCTCCTGCCTGGCGCAGTCGACGCGACTCCAGCACCTGCTCGATGGGGATCGGCCGCCCAAAATGGAATCCCTGAGCGAACTCGCAACCCGCCACGCGAAGCGGGGCGATCTGTTCTACGCGCTCGACGCCTTCAGCGATGCACCGAAGGCTCAAGGCATCACACATCCGGATGATCGCGCGAGCTGCAGATCCCTCCGCGGGTCCCTTGTCGATCCCATCGACAAAGAGGCGGGCGATCTTCAACTCCTCGACGGGCAGTCGCTGGAGGTACGCCAGTGACGAATAGCCCGTGCCGAAGTCGTCGACCGAGATCCGGATACCGAGCGCGCGGAGATCGCGCAGCTGCTGGCCGGCGATGCTCTTCTCGTCGACGAACGCACCCTCGGTGATCTCGAGCACCAGATGCTCGCCGGATACTCCTGCCTTCTCCAGCGCCGTCCCCACCTCATATGCGAACGCCGGCTCGAGCAATTGGACCGCGGACACATTGACATTCATTGTCAGACCGGTCTCGCGTGTCGCGTCGAGCCGGGTGAGATCGTGCAGTGCGGTGCGGAGCACCCATCGACCGATCGGAAGGATCGCACCTGACACTTCGGCAACCGGGATGAAGCGATCCGGCGGAACTTCACCGAATCGAGGGTGTGTCCAGCGCGCCAATGCCTCGTAGCCCACGATCGCCTCGTCCTCGAGCCGCACGATCGGCTGATATTCCAGGCGGATCTCGTTCCGGTCGAGGGCAGCCTCGAGTTCATGCGCGAAGTCCTGTTCGTCGACGATATCCGTGTACATCGAGGGCATGAATGCAACCAGACGGTTCTTGCCTCGATCCTTGGCGGCGTACATCGCGATGTCCGCCTCCTGGGTGAGGAGCTCCGGTTCCATGCCCTCCCTGGCCATGACGAAGCCGACACTGGCTCCGATGGAAAAGGTGCGTCCGCCAACCAGGAACCGGACAGCCAGCGCTTCGATCAGCCGCTCTCCGAGTCGCGTGGGGTCGGTCTGACCGGTGACCAGTACCGCGAACTCGTCGCCACCCAGACGAGCCATGACGTCGGTCGAACGACCGATGCTGCGCATGCGCTGCGCCACTTCGACGAGGACGGCATCTCCTGACGAGTGTCCTGCAAGATCGTTGACGCGCTTGAAGTCGTCCAGGTCGATCATCAGCATGCCCACTCGCTCGTGGTTGTCTTTCAACGCGGCGGCGATCGCATGGTTGAATGCCGACCGGTTGAGCAGGCCGGTGAGTGCATCAGTCGTCGCTTGTGCCTCGAGCTCAATTCCCAGTGCAGCGAGGCTCCAGTTGAGCCCGGTCATCCGGGCCATGACGAGCAGAAATGAGAGCGCCGAAGCCGCAGCGACGATGGCCACGTCCTTACCGTCGAAGACCAGGAGCAACGGTCCAACGAGCACCGCCAGGCACAGGGAACCCAGGCGGCTCTTGTTCACCTGGACATGGGCCGTGGACGGCAGCCGGGGGAATGTGCGAGCTGATGGATGCGTGGCGGCGATGCCGATCAACATGTAGGAAGCCATCCACAATCCGTCGGTTGGCCCGCCGAATGCGTAGGTGCCGTTGAGGATGCCGAGCGCGTAGACCATGTCGGCGGCGAGGAGCGCGATGAAACTCGCCACCAGCAAGCGCGACGCACCACTCTTGCTCAAGCCGGAGAGCGAGAGGCGGATCAGCACGGCAAAGACCATCAGATCCATCGTCGGGTACGCGGCGGACACCATGTGCTCAAAGACGGACTCACCAGGCGCCCGGATGCTGGGACCGATGACAAAGAGCCACATCAATGTTCCACCGGCGATGGTCATGATGGCGGCGTCGAGCAGGTCTCCTTGGCTCCCACCTCGCCGTTGCTTGCCGATGGCAAGCAGCGCCACCACGAAGCACGGATACGTCAGCAACCACAGGATGTCCACCGGACCCGGGAAGGTAATCGCGTGCCCGGTGATGTGCGGGTACAGATAGTAGGGGCCATTTGCCAATGTCGACAACGCCATCGACGCAGCCAGGGCGATCCAGACAAGTCGATTCAACTGGCTGGTGCGCAGCGCGGCACGCAGCGCGGCGACCACCGCGGACCCGTTCGCAACCGTCAACAGGATCCCCTGGGCAACCCCGCCCTTGGGCAGCTGGTAGTACGCCAGGATCGCTGCAGCCCCGAGGGCCGCATACAGCATCCACACGTGGCTGACGGCCTTGACCCGAAACTCGGGGTCATCAACCGACCCCACAGGCACGGGAACTTTCGCGGCGGGCAGCGACGTCTCAAGGCTGGTGAACGCCATTGGGGTGACTGATGCAACTGCAGCAGTGTCGTACTCGCAGGTGCCGTCGAGATTGACGTCAGCTGGGCGGACTGATCCTTGCTTTTCGCGGTGTGCCATCTGAATTTCCGACCTTTGAGATGAGCGTTGCGCATTGCTGGAGAGCAAAGTACGAATCGCCCACACCAGAGCAAACACGTCACATAGTCCGCGCATGCCCACCGGTCTCATCGTCGTGCAAGAAAAAAGGCGGCAGTGATCGCTTTAGAGGCGCGTCAGCGCCGCCAGCCATGCCTCGACTTGCGGCGCGTCATCGAGGTTGGTGGCGAGGTGAGCTTCATCGATGCTGTCCACATGCCAACCGTCAGAGAACGTCTCGCGGAGCTCTTCTTGCGTGACACGCCGCGGTCCCCAGTCCCCGGGCTGACGTTCACTGAAGCACAGCAGGAAGAGATGTCCACTCGGGCGGAGTGCTCCGCGCACGCTGCGTTCATAACGAGGACGGTCCTTGTCGTCGAACACGTGAAACACCCCCGAGTCGGTGGCGGTGTCAAAGCTCTCGCGGAAGCCACCGAGGTCGAGGACGTCGGCGACGTCGAACTGCATCGATATCCCACGCGTGTTCGCCTTGTCGCGTGCCTGGCGGATGGCCTCCGGCGATCCGTCGACGCCCACGACGTCGAGACCCAACCTGGCAATGTAGAGCGCGTTCTCCCCGGTTCCGCAGCCGATCTCGATGACTCGCCCCGTGATCCGGCCCGCCTCAGCCAGCTTCACCAACTCAGGCTGAGCGCGGCCGATGTCCCATGGCGGCGATCCTTCCAGATACGCGGAATCGAATTGGTCAGCCATGACGCGAGTTATACGCCGGAAGAGCCCGCTCCCCGCGCGCAACCGCGTCCTCGCGTAACCCCGATCCGTATTTCTTTTTTTCGCCTCCCAACTGGCAGGGGCGGCTTGCTTCGCCGCTGCCATCGGTCCGGCCGCTAATTGCGAGGAGGACTTGTCATGTTTGGCCGCGCTCCAGTCGTTGTGGGACTCCTCCTGACTCTCGGTCTCGTCGCATGTGGCGGCGGGAGCGCAAACAGCCCAGCTTCCAGCTCCTCAGCGCCTGCGGTGAGCGTGGGAACCGCCGGCGTCAGCATCGGAACGGCCGCGGTGAAGATCTCGGCCACCGGTCAGCTGACGTTCGATCCGGTGATGCAGACGGCGCACGTCGGCGACATCATTCAGTGGACCAACACGGGCTCAGTGGAGCACACAGTCACCTTCGACACCGAACCATCGCTGAGCGATCCGTCGCTCCAGCCGGGTGCCACATGGGAGGTGAAGTTCACAACCGCCGGCACCTATCAGTATCACTGCAGCATCCATTCGGGGATGGTCGGCACGATTGTCGTCAGCTGAGGTCAGGGGCACGCCAAGGGTGTCGACCGGTGTGCGTCGCCCGACGGCCTCCCCGGACGCCAGCCAATTAACGGCCGGTATGTCGTGGACACCGCGAGCAAGGGCGCGTAGCATCGTGAGGCGAGGCGACGGACAGTGGCCTGCCGTCACCATCGCTCGGCGCGGGTTGCGACCGGGGGAAACCCAGGGTGAACAGCGGCAGCGGGGTCTCTGGCGGGACTAACCGGCTGGTCGATGCCCTTCCGGACGTCCCGCGCAATCGCCTCATGGCAGCCGTGAGCCATGTACGGCTTGAACCCAACACTGTGCTCTTCGAGGCCGGTCAACGCATCGACGTCGTCGACTTCCCGCGCACCTGTGTGGTCTCGCTGATCACCCCGTTCGATGACGGCAGCAGCGTGGAGGTCGCCTCGGTCGGCAACGAGGGGATCGTCGGGGTGCCGGTGGTGCTCGGAGGCTCGCTTGCGGTTGAGGCAATCTGCTCCCTCGGCGGCTGGACCGACCGCATTGAAGCCATAGCCTTCATTCGCGAGGTGGAGCGGGACGTCGATGTGCACGAAGTCGTGAACGACCATCTCCGGTCCGTCTTCAACCAACTCTCCCAGGCTGTGGCGTGCAACCGGCTGCACTCGACGACAGAACGTCTCGCGCGCTGGCTGCTGTCCGGCAGCGATCGCCTCGCCACCGACGAGCTCGCCATCACCCACCAGCTCCTGGGCCACGTGCTCGGTTCGGGCGAGGCCACCGTGAGCCGGGCCGCACATCACCTTCAAGCCGGTGGGCTCGTCACCTCCCAGCGTGGTCGGATAACGATCGTCGATCGCCCCGGCCTCGAAGCAGTCGCGTGCGAGTGCTACGCGGTGATCAGGTCGGAGCTTGAAGGGGTCATTGAGAGGGCGCTGATCCGCTTCGGCGGCGCACGGACGCCTGCGGTGCGCGCCTAGCCCAGGTCTCTCACCGAGCCCGATCCTCCGTCCACCAGGCTTTTCCAGGGTGCCGCTCGCTCGAACGCGGCAGCAAGGGCCATCACCGTCGCATCGTCGTAGCGGCGCCCCATCACCTGCAGGCCGACCGGGAGTCCGTCCTCTCCGAAACCCATCGGGATCGAGATCGCGGGCTGCCCGGTGAGGTTCGCGGGGAGCATGAGGCTGCACCAGTCGTCGAAGAATGGATCGACGGGCTGGCCGTCGATCGATGCCGGCGAGAGGATGTCGATGTCGAAGGCGGTCAGCTGCATGCACGGCGAGACCAGCAGGTCGTAGTCGTTGAAGAATTCCGTCCAGATTCGCGTATAGGCACCACGTGCATGCAGCCCATCTACGTATTCCCACCCGGCGAGGTCGCGCCCGGCGCGGATGATATCCGCTGTTCCCGGGCTCATCTGCGACTCCCACTCCGCGAGCAGCGGCCCCTCCGATGCGTAGCCCTCGCAGAGCGCGAAGAGATTCCACATCGTGATCGGGTTGTCCGTCGACGGATGCGCCTGGGTAAGGTTGCATCCGAGATTCGAGAGTGTGTCGATGGCGCGGGCAAACGCGGTGCGCACATCGGGGTCGACAGGAGCGAATCCCATGTCAACGCTGTAGGCGATGCGAAGCGAGCTGATGTCGCGCTCCTCGGTGGCGGCCGCGACATAGTCCTGCGCTGGGACCGGATAGGTCATGTCGTCGGCCGCGGACGGGCCTACGAGGACGGAGAGCGCAAGGGCGGCGTCGCGCACCGAGCGCGTGATCGGACCGTCGACCGAAAGCGTCTTCCAGCCCTTGAACCCCGGCTCCTTCGGCACCAGGCCGAAGGTCGGCTTGTGGCCGACGACTCCGCAGAACGACGCGGGGATCCGAACCGAGCCGCCGCCGTCGGTCCCGAGCGCGATCGGTGTCATCCCGGCGGCAACGGATGCGCCGGCGCCGCCGCTCGAGCCGCCGGGGGTCCGCGACAGGTTCCAGGGGTTGCGGGTCACACCGAACACGCGATTGTCGGTGGTCCCGCGATAACAGAACTCGGGGTTGTTCGTCTTGCCGACGATGATCGCGCCCGCGGCTCTCAGCCTCGCCACCGCCTCGCAGTCCACGTCCGGAACGAAGCTGCGGTATGCGAGCGACCCGTTGGTCGCGAAAGCGCCGCGCATCCAGATGTGGTCCTTGATCGTGATTGGAACGCCGAGGAGCGGCGCCTGCTCGCCGCGACTGACCGCGGCATCGGCGTCGCGAGCCTGCGCGCGCGCCTCGTCCGCCAGGACCACGGTGAACGCGTTGATCGCAGGGTTGCCGCGAGCGATCGCATCGAGCGACGCCTCGACCAGCTCAGCTGCCGAAACCTCGCCCGCACGGACGGACGCCGCCGACGCAAAGGCGTCGGCAGCGAATGCGTCCGCGGTCATGCCGTCTAGATCCGCGAGTGGGTCGCGGCGAGTTGCTCGAGATTCACGTCGGTCTGCGCCGCGACCACGCGCTCGTGTGCGGTGTCGAGCGAGCGGGTGAGCAGGTAGTAGAGGATCGCGGCCACCGGCAGCCCGATGAAGATGGAGATGTCCGCGCCCCCGAGGTCCTTGGCGACGAAGCCCTCGTACAACCCTGTGCTGAAGAAGGGGGTCATCGCGGCGAAACCGACGAGGTAGCTCACGATCCCACGCCAGCCCCACCGACCGTAGATGCCGTCCGGCGTGAAGATCTGCTCGATTGCGTAGTGCCCGCGCCGCACGATGTAGTAGTCGACGAGGTTGACCGAGGTCCACGGGATGAAGAAATAGAGCACCAGGAGGAGGAAGTTGGTGAAGTTGTTGAGGAAGTCCTGCGAGCTGATCAGCGCTCCGATCAACCCGAGCGCCGCGGTGATGGTGATGGTGATCGTACGGACGCTCAGCGTCGGGCGGATCTTGACGAAGGAGTCGATGGCGCTGATGAGTGTCAGCGATCCGCCATACATGTTCAGCGCGGTCACGGAGATCAGTCCAAGCGCCGAGAAGATGAGGATGATGCCGCCGAAACCGTTGAACAGCAGGTTGCCCGCGTTGTGGATCGACCCGATGGTGTCGAAGACCGCCCCGGTCTTGAGCGACGCGGCGAGCAGGGTGCCGAGAGCCATGAGCCAGAAGGCACCGAGCGCGGACCCGCCGTACGTCCAGTAGAAGGTGCGGCTGATGGTGACGTTGGGGGGCAGGTAGCGCGAGTGGTCGGACACGTAGATCGCCCAGCTGATCTGGTAGCCGGCCACCACACCGAACTGCGCCAGGAACGGGGTCGCCTGGAAGTGGCCGAGGTTGAAGGAGTCCGCGGGGAGCCCGACTTTGAGAATGACCACGATCGTGAACAGCCCGAAGAGCACGATGAACGCGTAGGTCAAGAACCGCTCGACGCGATGGATGAGGTCATACCCGACCAGGGCGACGACGAGCGCGAGCACCGTGGCGATGACGATCCAGATCCTCGGATCGCCGCCGATGGTCACGGCCACACCCTGACCGGCCAGGATGGTGTTGAAGACGTTGAACCCGGCGTACTGGAGGTACGCGAACAGCCACACCAGCAGCGCGCCGATGTAGCCGAACTGCGGGCGCGACTGGATCATCTGGGGCAGCCCGAGCTGCGGACCCTGTGCCGAGTGGAAGGCCATGAAAAAGGTGCCGAAGATCACCCCGGCGAGGATCGCCAGCAGGGACCAGATCACGTTGCCGCCGGTCGTGATGCTCACCAGCCCGACCGCGAGCGTCGCGATCTGCGCGTTGCTCATGAACCACAGCGGTCCGAGGTGCCAGAGCTTGCCGTGACGCTCGGCGAGCGGCACGTAGTCGATCGATCGCACCTCGAGCCCGCGCGGTGGCGCGTCGTGGGCGGTTTCGGTTGCCATGGTGTCTACTCTCCTCCGTGGGTTGGTGCCATGACTGACAGCAGCTCATAGACGACGTGAGCGGCCGCGATGCCGGTGATCTCGGCGTGATCGAAGGGTGGGGAGACCTCGACGATGTCGGCGGAGGCAACCTGCAGACCGGCGATGCCGCGGACCACGCCGAGCAACTCGCGGCTGGTCATCCCTCCAGCCTCGGGCGTCCCGGTTGCCGGCGCGTGCGCGGGATCGAGGACGTCGATGTCGATCGAGACGTACACCGGACCTCGGCCGAGACGGTCGCGCATGCGTGCGACGGTCCCGGCGACACCGAGCTCCTCGATCTCGACGCAGCTGATCGTGGTGAAGCCGAGGCGCTCCGTGTCGAGGAGGTCGCTTCGATCGTAGAGGGGCCCGCGAATGCCGATGTGCATCGAGTGGCCGAGATCGATGAGGCCTTCCTCGGACGCGCGTCGAAACGGCGTTCCGTGCGTGTACGGTTCGCCGAAGTACGTATCCCACGTGTCGAGGTGGGCGTCGAAGTGAAGCACCGCCACCGGCCCGTGCCGCTTGTGCATGGCGCGCAGGAACGGAAGGGCGATGGTGTGGTCGCCGCCGAGCGTCATGAGGCGCGCACCACGTTCGAGCAGCGCCGTCGCCGCGGTCTCGATCTGGGTGATCGCCTCGGCGATGTTGAATGGATTGCAGGCGATGTCGCCGGCGTCCGCGACCTGCTGCCCATCGAACGGTCCGATGTCGAGCGCCGGGTTGTACGGACGGAGCAGCCGGGAGGACTGGCGGATGTGGGCGGGACCGAACCGTGCGCCCGGCCGGTAGCTGACCCCCGAGTCAAACGGGACGCCGACGACCACCACATCCGCCTGGGCGACGTCCTCGATGCGCGGGAGTCGGGCGAACGTGCTCGGGCCTGTGTAGCGAGGCACGACGCGGCCGTCGACTGGCCCGACGACGTCGCGCTGCTCCGCCACGGTCTCAGGGGTAGATGCCGCGGTCAAGCGTGGCCTCGGCAACGCGTTTGATCGCCTGGAAGTACGCGCCGTGACGGAGCGACGCATTGTGTTCGTGGGCGCTCTCCCAGACCTCGCCGAAGGTCCGATGCATCACCTTCTCGAGGCGCGCGTTGATCTCGTCCTCGTCCCAGAAGAAGGACTGCAGGTCCTGCACCCACTCGAAGTACGAGACGGTCACCCCGCCTGCGTTGGCCACGACGTCCGGCACCACCGTGATTCCCTTCCGCTCCAGGATCGCGTCGGCATCGGGGGTCACCGGTCCGTTCGCCGCCTCGAGGATGAGCTTCGCCTGAATGCGGCTCGCATTTTCAGAGGTGATCTGGTGCTCGAGCGCGGCCGGGATCAGCACATCGACATCGAGCTCGAGCAACTCGGCGTCGCCAATCGCGTTGCTCCCCGGGGAGTTGGACACCGATCCGGTGCGCGCCTTGTGGGCAATGACGGCGGCGACGTCCAACCCGCCGGGCGCATAGATAGCGCCACCAGTGTCGGAAACCGCGCAGACGGTGAAGCCCCGCTCCGACATCAGCCGCGCGGCAACGGATCCGGCGTTGCCGAACCCCTGGATGGCGACGGTCGCAGCCTCCGGGTTGAGCCCGAGCTTGGTGCACGCTTCGAGGGCGACGAACATGACGCCGCGCCCGGTGGCGGCGTTGCGCCCTTCGCTGCCTCCCACCGAAAGCGGCTTGCCGGTCACCACCGCCGGCACGGAGTAGCCGCGCTCCATTGAGACCGTGTCCATGATCCAGGCCATCACCTTTGGGGTGGTGTTGACGTCGGGCGCGGGAATGTCGGACTCGGGCCCGATCACGATGCTGATCTCGGTCGCGTAGCGGCGGGTCAGCCGCTCCAGCTCACCCAGGCTCAGCACTTTAGGATCGACAATCACGCCGCCCTTGGCGCCGCCGAACGGCAACCCGGCGATGGCGCACTTCCAGGTCATCCACATGGCGAGCGCCTTGACCTCGTCGAGGGTCACGCCCTGGTGGTATCGGATTCCGCCTTTGGCCGGGCCCCGCGCCATGTTGTGCTGGACACGGTATCCCTCGAACATCCGGACCGAGCCGTCGTCCATCTTCACCGGGAAGCTGACGATGAGCTGGCGCTTGACCTCGCGCAGCACGGCGCGAAGCGCGGGGTCGAGGCCGATCAATTCCGCCGCCTCGTCGAACTGGCGTTGGGCGTTACGCCATGCGTTCTCGACTGTTCCAGCCGGGGTGGTACCCGCTGCTATCACCTGGACACCTCCGCGAACCCGCGGCGCTCGCCGCCGGTGGGGTCGCGGGGGCAGCCTACGCCACGAAGCGGGGTGTCGTCGCGTCAGCCGTCGAGGGTGGTGCGGTGACCGGCGGCGGAGTGTGGGGCAGTCGAATTTGGAGTGGTCGCCGCACGCGCTGAGGCAAATGCCTCATGCCCAATGGAACAGGTGCCTCTGTATGCGCAAGCCCCCGACCTGAACAATGACGCAGGGGGACTGGAAGGGGTTCGCGAGAGGGGCGGCTGCCGATGTCTTGAGGACAATCGGTGGCGCCCCTCCCGTCGGGCATCCGTACACCAACAACCCGTGCGCGGGCCCTGACTCAGACCGTCAGCACCTCGACGTTCCCCTCGCGGATGCGCGACTCCAACAACGGCAACGGTGGCAACGCGTCAGGCATGTGCTTGAAGAGCACGCTGCCGTCGAGCCCGAAGGCGGCGTTGTGGCAGGGGCAATCGAGGCGGCGAGCCTTGGCATTCAGCTGCAGCAGACAGCCGAGGTGCGTGCACACACCGGAAAGTGCGGTGATCTTCCCACCGCGGTTGACGACAAATCCCCGCACCGATCCTGTGTCGAAGCTGCGCGTCATACCGTCGGGCAGATCGGCGACGAGCGCGACCGCGGTCCACGCCGCCCCGACCGGGAGCAGGTCGCGTTGCTGCGTCGACGGGCCGCCGAGGCGGTCGCCGACAACCAGCCCGGCGGCGGCAGTGGCGGCCGCGAACCCGCCGCTGGCGAGCAGGGTGCGTCTGGAGACGCGCGGGGATCGGGCCACCTCGCCCTGTGTCTCCCGGGCGAGCCGCCGTTGAAGCGAGTCGACGAATTGCGGATCGGGCAAGCCCGCCCCGGGGCTGGCGCTCCGGAATTCGATTGCCGCGGCCAGCACCTTGGCGTCGTCGTTGTTGGAACGGAGGCCTCGTGGGCTGCGGTCGTGGAGGAGGTCGTCGATCCAGCGGCTGACACGACGGGTCGCGCGGCTCATGCGCCCACCTCGGCGCCGAGCTCGGCGGCGCGCTGCAGAGCTCGGTGTTGAACGACCCGGGCATTGCCGGCGCTGATGCCCATCCTCGCCGCGGTCTCGCCCACCGAGCAGCGCTCGAGAAATCGAAGCTCGAGGACGCGACGGTAATTCGGCGGAAGCTTTGCCAGGATGCGACGAATCCGCGGGAGTGGATCCGTGGGCGGCCCTTGCACCTCCGCCGGGACCAGGTTGTCGTCGATGGTGGTCACCTGGATGCCGAGACGTCGGCGCCAGTGGCCGGCAAGCGTGGTCCGCGCCGTGGTGACCAGGTACATGTGGATCTCGCCGCCTGACGCGCTCGCCCGGAGACGGGGCAATGCCTCGAGGAACACCTGCGAGGTCAGATCTTCGGCGTCGTGCTGGTTGCCCACCTTGTAGTACAGCAGGCGATAGATCGACGCCACGTGGTCGCGATAGACGCCCTCCCAGTCGAGGGGGCGGTCACCGTCGATGACGTGGAAGACTCCGGGCTCCCAGGGCTGCGATCCGCTCTCCATACCCAACCCTATCAACGCAGTTACACGGTCGCGTCTGGAACGGGCAGGCTGCCGGCGGGCGCTCGGGCTTGGCGGCTGAGGCTGCGAGGCAGCCGGTGGCGCATGGTCGACAGCGCGGTTCCGCCAGCGAGCACGAGCGCAACCATACATTGCGGCTCGCGGTTGGCGAGGTCGCGCAGCGCGGCTGCGATGAGCACGATGTACGTCACGTCGCGAGGTTCCTCATGGTTGGTGGGTGGCGCCGATCCGTTGGTCGGCGCCACCCGGGCGGAGGGAGGGATCAGGCGATGCGAGCCTTCACCGGTACATACGGGTGGGGTTACACACATCGCCGATCAATCGAGTCGGTGTCTCGATGCACGTCTCTCCTGCGTGTAACCGCGCGGCTATCCATGAGTGTCAGAACGTTCGCAAATCACCGACCTGACGCTGACAGAAGTGGCGGGTCACACACAGGGAGCACTCCATGCAATCGATCATTGCGCGCTTAGCGACGCGTCGAGGCCTTCCATTGCTCGCGTTTCCGGCTGCGGGCGTCGCCATGCTGGTTGCCGCATGCGGGGGCGCGGGCACCACCGGATCCGTGTACGGCGGGAGCGGATCACGCACCGGAAACACCGGCGCCGGCACAAGTTCAGGGGGATATACGTACGGCCTGGCGCCGCCCGCCACTGGAGCCCTTTCAGTCAAGGTCGCCAAGTCGGGTCTCGGCTCAGTCCTCACCGACGGCAAAGGCCGAACCGTGTATCTGTTCACGAGAGACAGCGGGACAACGTCGTCCTGCTCGGGCGGATGCATCAGCGTCTGGCCGCCGGTCACGTCCCCAAGTACCGTACAGGCGGGAACCGGTGCGTCCGCAGCGCTGCTGGGCACAACCTCGCGCGGTGGTGGCCAGATGCAGGTCACCTACAACGGTCATCCGCTGTACTACTACGTCGGCGACACCAACCCGGGCGATACGAACGGCGAGCAGCTCAACCAGTTCGGTGGTCTGTGGTACGCGGTGTCCCCGAGCGGAATGCAGGTGAGTCATTGAAACTCATGCACATCCACACTTCACGAGGACGACACCACATGACGAAATTGGATCGCTCCCCTGTGACGCTGCTGCGCGTGGCCTTTGGCCTGGTGTGGCTCGTCGATGCGTTCTTCAAGTGGCAGCCGGGGTTCCGAAGCGGCTTCGCCGCGATGATTCAGGGCATGGTGATCAGCCAGCCTGGAGTCGTGAAACCGTGGTTTCAGTTCTGGGCTTCGATCGCCACCAATACGGGCCATCTGCTTCCCGACCTCACCGCCGTCACGGAGACGGCGATCGGCCTCGCCCTCATCCTGGGTTTTGCGCGCCGTCCCCTGTACGTGATGGGCGGGTTGTACGCGCTCTTCGTCTGGGCCGTGGGTGAGGGGTTCGGCGGCCCATACGCTCTCGGCACCACGACGGACGTTGGCGCAGCGCCGATCTATGCCTTTGTCTTCGCCTGCCTGTTCATCCTCGACGCTCGCGAGAACGCGATGACCCTCAGTCTCCAGCGCATCACAGTCCGTGCACGCAAAGAGCTTCGATCCCGTCTTGCCGACGCCTCCCGCGAAGCCCCCGCGGAAGTCGATTATCCGGCCGTGGTCACCCACCGGTAGCGGGGATCGACGTACACCCGCATCGCGCGCCGCTCTCCGGCCAGGACCCAAAGGTAGTAGAGGCCATGGCCGGGAGCAGCCACGAGCGGATGGAAGCCCGACGTGATCGCCGCAGCGTCACCGTCGCGCACGATCCGCAGGTCCTCGTGCCCCGTGTCGGTGTCGTACCGGACCTGCACCGCAAAGCCGTTGGCAGGATGCACGCGGTAGTAGTAGACCTCCTCGAGCCGCACCTCATCGGGCGTGTCGCGGTCGTGCCGATGCGGCGGGAACGACGACCAGGTGCCCGGCTCGGTGTGCAGGGTTTCCCCGACGATGAGCCGCGACGCGGAATCGTCGGGGCCGAGAATGGTCCGGACGGTCCGGCCCCAGCTGCCGCTTCCGACCACGGTCTCGCGCTGGGTCGCGGCCTGGATCACCCGCGCCACGCCAGGCGGTTGCGGACCGGCCGGCGCGGCGGCAACCGCCACGGTCACGTCGCTGGCACCGTCACGGGTCGGCACCAGCACTGCCGACGATGCTGGAGGCACGTACACGGCATCGCCCGGCCCATCGAAGACACTCGCTCTGCCCCCGACGACGCCGGAATCCTGGCCGTCCAGCATGAGTTGGGCGTGCCCGGAAAGAATGACCGCAAGCCGTTCCGATCCGGGTCCGAGCTCAATTGATTCTCCCGGCTCGGCGGCGATCAGATCGAGCGAGATGTACGTGGTCTGATCGCCGGCGCGGATCAATGAGGTCGCGTTCACGAGGTCCCGCGATCCGGGTCGGGGATCAGGACATCGCGCACGTATGCGCTCAGATCACCGCACGCCGCACAGAACTGGCGCAGCGTTCGCCGCGTCGGGGCGAAGTCGTCGAACTCGGCGACGCTGAGGCCGTCCTCGGAGTAGGCGCGACGAAAGTCGGAGAAGTGCGCGAGCAGTCCGTCCACCACTTTCGGATCGACCGGAAGGTCGATGCGCGGTATCACCTCGATGTCGCCGGCATTGAGGCGCTTCTGCCACGCGAAGGTCGGTGAGACCACCGCATCCGCGCCGATGAACTCGCTCCAGTGCATGTGGTTGCGAAACGCCGCAGAGAGCAGGCGGATCCGGTACTCGCGCTCGCGAAAGATCCGGTAGGCCTCCTTGAACACGGCCACCCCGGCCCATTCGAGGTATCCGGGATCGACGGTGATCCCATCGCGTTCCATCACCACCTTGAGCCAGTCGTCGAGCCTGCCCACCATGATCGTGCAGACCGGCCCCATCGACTCGATGCTCTTGCCGTCCTGCTCGCGTCTCCGGAGACCGCGCTCGACAGCCTCGGCGACCGCGATGCATTGCGCGAGCGTGAAGCACACCGTTGCGTTGATGCTGATGCCCTGGTAGGTCGCCTCCTCGATCGCCGCGATCCCAGCCCGGGTCACCGGGATCTTCACGATCATGTTCGGGCCCAGCCGGTCGAATCTGAACGCCTGCTCGAGGATTGCTTCGCTGTCGCGGAAGAACCGGGGATCGGTCTGGATGGAGAGGCGCCCGTTGCGCCCGCGATGCGTCTCGAAGATCGGCTCGAGGAGCCGTGCGGCCCTGACCGACAGCTCCTCGACGAGCTTCCAGGCGATGGTGTCCTCGGTTGCGGTGGGAAGCTCGCCAAGCAGGCTCTCGGCTCGCGGCCGCCACGTGGCCGTGTCGCCCCTGAGCACGGAGACGGCGATAACGGGATTGCACGTCGCGCCGACCGCACCGTGCTCGATGGCGTAGGTGAGCTCGTCGATCGACGCGGAGTCGTTCCAGAGGCACGTTGGCGTCGTCTGCGTCATCTGGTGGAGCGGACTTTTGTAGGTGACGCTCGGGCCGGCTGTGGTCATCTCCGTGTCTCCCTCAGCGGATCTGCGAGTGCGCGCTAGCGTACCGCGCCCTATCATCCAGCTCCGAACCGGTGCATCGACCCAGGCGAGGAGGAGGTTGACGTTGTTCACACCCACAGGGGCATTCAGTGGTTTCTCGGTGGACGACCTGGCGAAGGCCAAGGAGTTCTATTCGTCGACGTTGGGTCTGACGGTGGAGGCTGACGGCATCGGGGCGCGGCTCCGCCTACCGGGCGGCGGCTCGGTGTTCTTCTATCCGAAACCCGACCATCAACCGGCGACCTTTACGATCCTGAACTTCGAGGTCGAGAACGTTGATGACGCGGTTGACGAGCTGGCGAAGCTGGGCGTCGAGGTCTTGCGCTACGAGAACATTCCGGGTGTCGATGCGAAAGGGATCGTGCGCGGCAGACAGCACAACACCGGTCCGGACGTCGCGTGGTTCATGGATCCGGCTCGGAACGTCATCGCGGTGGTGCACTGACCTCGCATCAGACTCCTTAGCGACCAGCACCGGCCGCATCGACAACTTCCCAGCGACCGCCGAAGGCGTTGATCCCCTCGCCGCCGGTCATGCCCGGGCCCGCATCTGCGATGAAGTAGTAGAGGGGATGTCCGTTGTAGGTCACCTGCGTGGTGCCATTCCCACGTCTGGTCGTACCGAGCAGGCCTTGTGACACACCGCCCGCGGCGCGCGGGAGTCCGGCAGTGGTCAGCGGCGGCCAATTCTGCGCGCACGAGCCGGTGCATCTCGACATCACGCCGCTGTCAGCCAGGAAGAGGTAGAGCGTTTTGCCGTTTGGGCCGGCAAGGATCTGTCCGAGACCACCGACACTGCGCAGGCTCACCGTGGTGCCGGTCGCGGGCGGTGCCGTCGTTCGCGCCGGTGTTGCCATTGCTGTGGGAACTGGAGTCGCAATCGGCGTCGGTGCCGGTGTTGGTGTTGCGGTCGGCGCAATCGAAGGTACCGCAGTCGCGGTCGGCGACGTGGCGGTGTTGGTTGCGGAACCGCACGCGGCGATGAGGAGCAGCGTGACTGCGCCACCACTGATGAAAAGTTGTCGTTTCACGGGTTTGTTCTCCGCGGCCTCCGCCGCACATGCGCCGGTTCAGCGCCGGTTCGCGATATGGATACTCGCGGCTGTTACAGCGGATCGAGGCCGTCCTGAACGGCGCTCCTCGGAGCGAGTGTCTCTTTCGAGTTGACCCGTTCGCCGCCGCGGGGCGTGGGTCCGCGCCCTCTCGGCGCCCACGCGATGCCCTTTCAGGCGCTAGCATCTCGACCGACACGCTCGCGGATCGGGTTGCGAAAGCCGTCGCGCGCGCCGAGCTTAGGGAACCAAGTGCTGGCTCGAGAGAACCTGACGGAGAGTCGCGAACGGGAGGCGACCGGGGTCACCACCCCGGCCGCGGTCTCGCTGGACGGGCTCACCAAGCGGTTCGGCACCAATGTCGCGATCAGCGGGATCACGCTGGACATCCGTGATGGCGAGTTCTTCTCGCTCCTCGGCCCATCGGGATCGGGCAAGACCACGACCCTTCGCCTCATCGCCGGCTTCGAGCGGCCGACCAGCGGCACGGTCCGGCTCCACGGACGCGATGTCACCAACGTGCCGCCCTTCGAGCGCAACGTCAACACGGTCTTCCAGGACTACGCCCTCTTTCCGCACATGACGGTTGGTGAGAACGTCGGGTACAGCCTCCGGGTACGCCGCGTGCCCCGCCGCCAGCGGGCCGGGAGAGTGGCGGAGGTGCTCGAGACCATGCGACTCGGCGGCTTCGAATCGCGCAAGCCGTCCGAGCTCAGCGGCGGCCAGCGCCAGCGCGTCGCCCTGGCGCGTGCCCTGATCAACCGTCCCCGTGTGCTCCTGCTCGATGAGCCGCTGGGTGCGCTCGACACCAAGCTCCGAGAGGAGATGCAGGTGGAGCTCAAGGATGTGCAGCGCGGCGCCGGCATCACCTTCATCTTCGTCACCCACGATCAGCACGAGGCGCTCGCGCTCAGCGATCGGATCGCCGTGTTCGGCGCCGGCCACATCGAGCAGGTGGGCACGCCCACGGAGATCTACGAGCGCCCGGCGACGCCGTTCGTGGCGGGGTTCGTGGGCGCGTCCAATCTCATCGACGGCGACCTCGCCGTGCGCATCACCGGCGAGCACGGCCGGTTGATGATTCGCCCGGAGAAGATCCGCATCGTCGGGATCGACGCCCCGGTCGGCAGCAATGACTGGACGGTCGTCGGCACGGTTCGAGACGTCGTCTATCTCGGCGCCGAGACGTCGTACGTGGTGGCGGTTTCGGCTGATCGCACCATGCGCGTCGCGACCCAGAACGTCACCTCAACCGCGACCGACGCGCAGGCGCAGCAGGGTCGTGAGGTGCGCCTCGTATGGCAACGGGATCAAACCATGGCGCTCGGCTCGGGCTCAATCGCGAACACGCACTCGGAGGCAGAAGCATGATCACTGGCAGGTCGCGACTATGGATCGGCGCGGCGTGCGCATCGTTGGGGATCGCCGCCTGCGGCTCGGCCGGCAGCAGCGGTCCCTCGGGACCGACCACGCTCACCAAGATCGGTAAAGGGGAGGGGGCACTCAACATCATCGTCTGGGCCGGGTACGCGGAAGCCGGCCAGGACGACCCGACCGTGGACTGGGTGACGCCGTTCCAGAACCAGACGGGCTGCAAGGTGAACGCCAAGATCGCCAACACATCGGATGAGATGGTCGCGCTGATGGACACCGGCCAGTATGACGGCGTCTCGGCATCCGGCAATGCGACCCTCCGCCTCATGGCGGGCGGGACCGTCGCACCGATCAACGTCAACCTGCTGACCAACTACCCCGACATCAACCCCAGTCTCAAGAATCAGCCGTACAACACCTACCAGGGAGTGAACTACGGGGTGCCGCACGGCTGGGGTGCCAACCTGCTCATGTGGCGCACCGACATCGTCAAGCCGGCGCCTGACTCCTGGGGTGTGGTGTTCGATCCGAACTCGCCGTACAAGGGAAAGATCACGGCATACGACGATCCGATCTACATCGCCGACGCGGCGCTCTACCTGAAGTCGACGCGCCCGGATTTGCACATCACCGATCCATATGAGCTCGACAGCGCACAGTTCAACGCCGCGGTCGCGTTGCTCAAGGTCCAGCACACGGTCATCGGGACCTACTGGTCCGACTACACCAAAGAGCAGTCGGCGTTCGCCAACGCCGATTCGGTGGTCGGGACCACGTGGCAGGTGATCGCGAACCTGCTGCTGACCGACAAGAACCCGACACCCGTCTCGGTCACCGTCCCCAAGGAGGGATCAACCGGGTGGTCCGACACCTGGATGATGTACTCGAAGGCCGCGCACCCGAACTGCATGTACCTGTGGATGAACTGGATCACCACCCCCGCGGTGCAGGCGCAGGTGGCGCAGTGGTTCGGCGAGGCTCCGGCCAACCTCAAGGCGTGCGACATCATCGCCAAGACCGACCCCACGTTCTGCGCGACGTACCACGTCGGCGATGCCATCTATCTGCACGACCTCGCGCTCTGGAAGGTCCCGCTCACCAATTGCGGAGACAGCAGGGGCAACGTGTGCATGGGATACGCCGCGTGGCTGCATGCCTGGACCGACATCAAGGGATAGACCGCAGCGCCGGGTGTTGAGATGAGCGCAGGTCAGCTGTCGACCTACCGGCCGACACTGACCCGCCGGATCGCCCGGATCCTCGCCCGCTGGCCGGGGATCCGGGTCACCGGCCTGCTCGCCGCGCCGGTCGGATGGCTCCTGGTGTTCTACCTCGGCTCGCTCGCGGTTCTGTTTGCGGCTGCCTTCTGGCATTACGACGCAAACATCACCTTCACGATCACCAAGACCTTCAGCTTCGAGAACTTCGCGGCGCTGCTCTCGGATCCGGTGTATCGAACCATTGCCGGCCGCACGGTGCTGATCGCCGCGCTGGTCACCCTGACGGACGCCGTGCTCGCCTTCCCGATTGCCTTCGTGATGGGAAAGCTGGCCGGACCGAAGCTCCGATCGGTTCTCGGTGTGCTGGTGCTGATGCCGCTCTGGACGAGCTATCTCGTCAAGATCCTCGCCTGGCGTCTGATCCTCTCGGACGGCGGGGTGCTCAACTGGGTGCTGAAGCCGCTGCACCTGTCAGGGCCCGGGTTCGGCGAGGTCGCGGTGTACCTGGTGCTGGCGTACATCTGGCTCCCGTACATGATCCTGCCGCTCGCGGCCGGGTTCGAACGCGTGCCCAACTCGCTCCTCGAAGCGTCGACGGACCTCGGCGCGCGCACCTGGCAGACGTTCCGCTCCGTGGTCCTGCCGCTGGTGTTCCCGGCGCTCGTGGCGGGCTCGATCTTCACGTTCTCGTTGACGCTCGGCGACTACATCGCGGTCAGCCAGGTGTCGAGCACGCAGTTCATCGGGAGCGTCATCTACGCCAACCTCGGCGTGGTCGGCGACCTGCCCCTGGCCGCAGCGTTTGCGACGGTCCCCGTCTTCGTGATGGTCGTCTATCTGCTGCTCGCGCGCCGGGCCGGCGCATTCGAGGCGCTGTAGTGCAACTTTCGCGCCGCCTGCGCATCGGGCTGGTGACCTCGTCGGGCTGCCTGCTCGTGCTGATCTACCTGCCCATTCTGCTCATCATCCTGTACGCGTTCAATCCGTCCAAGAGCCAGAAGTGGCCGGTCACCGGCCTGACGCTGCAATGGATCCAGGCGGCGATCGGCAATCCCGGCGCGAGGAGCGCGCTGCTCCTCTCCGTCCAGGTGGGGCTGGTCGCCACCGCGATCGCGCTCGTGCTCGGCAGCCTCCTCGCAGCCGCGGTGCACCGTCATCGCTTCTTCGGCCGCAACACCGTGTCCTTCCTGGTCATTCTTCCGGTCGCGCTCCCCGGCATCGTCACCGGAATCGCGCTGAACACGACGTTCCGGACGCTTTTCGGCGGCCTCAGTCTCTTCACCCTGATCGTCGGGCACGCGACGTTCTGCGTGGTGACCGTCTATAACAACGTGATCGCGCGCATGCGGCGCACGCCTGGTTCGCTGGTCGAGGCATCCGCCGACCTGGGCGCGGACCCCTGGCAGACATTTCGCTTCGTCACACTGCCGGTGATCCGATCCGCCCTGATCGCGGGAGCGCTGCTCGCGTTCGCGCTCTCGTTCGACGAGATCATCGTGACCACGTTCACCGCCGGATTCAACGAGACGCTGCCCATCTGGATCTTCGCCAACCTCTCGCGACCGAACCAGCTCCCCATCGTCAACGCGGTGGCGCTCGGGGTGATCATCGCGTCTGCCATCCCCGTCTATCTCGCGCAGCGCGTCGCGTCGGATGCCGCGGGCTACGCCTGATTGGCTGTCCCGCTAGGATCGGGCCGTGCTCGCCTGGATGGACCTTGAGATGACCGGTCTCGACCCGGCTCGGCACGTGATCGTCGAGATCGCGACGCTGCTGACCGACGACCAGCTCAGGCCGATCGCCGAGGGCCCGGATATCGTCGTCCACGCGACCGCCGACGAGCTCGAGGGCATGGACCACGTGGTCCGCAAGATGCACGCTCGATCCGGGCTCACCACGGCCATCGAGTCCTCGACGATCTCGCGCGCCGAGGCCGGCCGGCTCACGCTGGAGTTCCTCCGTACGCACATCCACGAGCCGCGAACGGTACCGCTCTGCGGCAACTCCATCGGGACGGACCGGCGTTTTCTCGCGGCACAGTTGCCCGAGATCGAGAACTTCCTGCACTACCGGTCGATCGACGTCTCGACCCTCAAGGAGCTGTGCCGGCGCTGGTATCCCGACATCCTTGCCGGTGCGCCTCCCAAGCGAGAGGCGCACCGAGCGCTCGACGATATCGGTGAGTCGATCGCCGAGCTCGCCTACTACCGCTCGACCATCTTCATCGGAGGGGTCAGCTCTCAATCAGCGCAGTAGGCGTCGCGTCGAGCTCGCGCACCCAAGAGGGCACGGTGACGGTGGCGGCGGCGCGGGCGGCTGCACGCCGCCCGCGGATCGCCACAACCAGCACGACCACCGTCGCGCCGACGAACAGCGTTGCCGCGATGAACGCATGGTCAGCGCCGACAACGAAGGCGCGCTGCGCCGCGACCACCGATTGCACGGCGGTGCCACGCGCGGCGGTTCCGAACACCGAGACCAGCACCGCGAGTCCAAGCGCGCCGCCGAGTTGCTGCATCACGTTGACGAGCCCCGACGCCGCACCGGCCTCCTCGGGGCGCACTCCGCTCAGTGCCGTCGAGGTCAGGGGCACGAACGCCAGTCCATTGCCCGCCCCGAACAGCACCAGCGGCGCGAGCAACGAGATGTAACTGCTCGACGCGGCAAGCTGGGTCATCAGCAGCATCCCGCTCGTCGATACCGTGAACCCGACCACCATCATGGTCTTGCCGCCGAATCGCTGCACCAGCCGCCGCGCGCTGAGCTGCGACATCGCAAACAGCGCGACGGTGAAGGGCAGGAACGCCAGACCCGTCTTCAGCGGGCTGTAGTGCAGCACCTCCTGAAGGAACTGGGTGAGGAAGAAGAACATCCCGAACATTCCGGCGGTGATGAAGAGGCGGGCGACGTGCGACGCGCTGCGGCTGCGGTCGGCGAAGAGCCGCAGTGGCGTGATCGGCTCGGGTGCGCGCCGCTCGAGCAACACGAAGGTCGCCAGCAGGGCGAGGCCGGCGGCGAACGCGGCGATGGTGATGGTGTCGCCCCATCCCGAGGTTGCGGCGCGCACGAAGGCGTATGCGAGCGCGGTCACGCCGATCGTCGAGGTGAGCGCACCGCGCACGTCGAAGTGGCCGTTGCGGCTGGGCGTCTCAATGAGCAGCCGGCGTGCGAGCGCGATCACCACGATGCCGATCGGCACGTTGACGAAGAGCACCCATCGCCAGGACGCCCACTGGACGAGCAATCCCCCGAGGATCAGGCCGATGGCACCGCCACCGATGGAGACGGCGGCGTACCAGCCGATCGCCCGGACGCGCTCCTGTCCGTCCTGGAACATGGTCATCAGCAGCGCCAGCGCCGACGGCGCCGCCAGCGCGCCCCCCACGCCCTGCAACGCGCGAGCCGCGAGCAGCCAGCCGCTCCACGGCGCGAGGCCGCCGAGGAACGACGCAACAGTGAAGAGCGCGATCCCCGCGATGAACACGCGCCGCCGGCCGAGCAGGTCTCCGGCCCGGGCGCCGAGGAGGAGGAAGCCTCCGAAGGCCAGGGTGTAGGCGGTGATCACCCACGACAGGTTCGCCGGCGAGAAGTGCAACGCGCCGGCGATGTCGGGCAGGGCGATGTTCACGATGGTGGCGTCGAGGACCACCATCAGCTGGACGGCCAGGATGATGCCGAGCACCAGGCCCCGACGCGGCTGGCGCTGGGCTGCCCGGCCGGGCGGGGCGACGAGAGTGGCGGTGGATGACATGGGGACCTCCGGTGGCGTAGACTTATGAAACGGACGCTTCCTCCGGATTATACGGAGGTTCCCTCCGTTTTGCAACCTGAGGTTCTGGTGGTCTGGTATGGGACGTGAAGTCGCGGTGGCTGAGAGCGGGGCGATCGAGCCCGCCGATCCGGCGTCCGCAGATCGCCGCCCTCGTGCCGACGCGGTGCGCAATCGCGATCTGCTGATCGCCGCAGCCGCCGAGGCGTTCGCCGCCCGCGGCGCCGACGTCTCGCTCGAGGACATCGCTCGCGGTGCGGGCGTCGGTATCGGCACCCTCTACCGTCACTTCCCCACCCGTGACGCGCTCGTGGAAGCCGTGTACCTGCACGAGGTCGACGTCCTGTGCGAGCGTGCGGACGAGCTGCTCGAGACATCCACCCCCGACGAGGCGCTGGCTGAGTGGATGCAGCTGTTCGTCCGTCACGTGGCCACCAAGCGCGGGATGCTGTCCGCGCTCAAGCCGATGTTGAGCTCCAATCCGAACTTCTCCGCTCAGACTCGCGGGCGTGCCACCGCGGCAGCGACGAAGCTCCTCAATGCCGGCGTCGCTGCGGGCACGGTCCGCGCCGACGTCGATGGCGCAGACCTGCTGCGTGCCGTCGGCGGCATCTGCATGTCGACCGACCAGGAGCGCTCGGAAGCGTCCGAGCGCCTGGTGGGGCTGCTGTTCGACGGCCTCCGTCATGGAGCCGCCGGCTCACCCGTGACGCCGCAGACGGGAGACGCTTCCGCCTGACCGGCGGCCGTCAGGCCGAGATCCGCGACCTCTCGAGACCGTCGAGGATCAGGTCGATTCCGAACTCGAACTCGTTCGCGTAGTCGTAGCCCGGTTTCATCACGTGTTGGAAGGCGATCTCGGCGAGGTGGGGGTAGGCGTCGACCGGGAAGTTCCGCAGCATGTCCTCCGCGGCCGCCGCCGCGTCCGCGGACTCGAAGGGGAGGCTCGCCTGCTGTTGCGAGAAGCCGTAGATGTAGCTGTCGAGCAACGAGAACGCGTGCGCGGCCATCTCGACCGAGAAGCCGGCCGCGCGAAGTAACCCGAGGACGGCATCGTGATGCCGCAGCGACGCCGAGCCCGGGTTGCGTCGCGATTCCATCATCACCGCCGCCCACGGATGGCGTGAGAGCGCCTCGCGCGCCGAAAACGCCCGCCGGCGCATGGCAACCATCCAGTCGGCGGCATCAGCGGGCACCTCGATCTCACCGTGCACGCGGTCGACGATGCCGTCCACAACCTCGTCCTTGCCGGCGAAGTGGTAGTAGAGGGCCATCGCCTCCACGCCGAGCTCCTGCCCGAGCTTGCGCATCGTGAGTGCGTCGATCCCACCCTGATCTGCGAGCCTCATGGCGGCGTCGAGGACGCGCTCCCTGCTGAGCGGAACTCGATGTCGAGTGCTCCTGGTCGTCCGCGTGGCCATCGGTCTCCTCACAGCGACCGTCTTCACAGGCCGCTTGACTCTCGGCTACTTTACGCCGTACACTTTACAACGGTAGATTTACAGTGTACAGCAGAGGAGACCGCAATGAAAGCAATGGTTCAGGACAAGTACGGCGCAGCCGAGGTTCTGGAGCTCAGGGAGATCGCCACACCCGAGCTCGGCGCGCATGAGGTGCTGATCCGCGTCCGGGCAGCGGGTGTCAACCCCGGTGACTGGGCAATCATGAACGGCCTGCCCTACATCGCTCGCCCCTTTCCCCTGTACGGGATGCGCAGGCCGAAGAACGCGGTTCGGGGCACGGACGTGGCAGGCGCGGTCGAGTCCGTCGGCACCGGGGTCACGCGCTTTCGACCCGGTGACGAGGTCTTCGGGTGGTGCACGGGCGCCTTTGCCGACTATGCGGCGGCTTCCGAAGACACCCTGGCGCTGAAGCCGGCCAACATCTCATTCGAGCAAGCCGCTGCCGTTCCCCTCGCCGGGTCGGTCGCTCTTCAGGCGCTTCGCGATCACGGCAACGTCCAAGCCGGCCAGAAGGTGTTGATCAACGGCGCGTCCGGCGGCATCGGCACCTTCGCGGTGCAGATCGCGAAGTCGCTTGGCGCCGAGGTCACCGGCGTCTGCCGCACCGGAACTGTCGACCTCGTGCGCTCGATCGGCGCCGATCATGTCATCGACTCCACCCGCGAGGACTTCACGCGGACGGGGCAGCGTTACGACTTCATCCTCGACAACGCCACCAACCGGTCGTTGTCCGACCTGCGACGGGCGCTGACCCCGACCGGAATGCTCGTGCCGAACGGCGGAGGGTTCGACAATCGCTGGTTCGCCAGCGCGGGTCGGCTGCTCAGAGCGATGGTGTCGTTTCGATTCTCCAGCCAGCGGCTGGGTCGCTTCCTCGTCGCGCAGAAGGGTGAGGACCTGGTTGTGCTGAAGGATCTGATCGAGGCCGGCGCGCTCACACCCGTCATCGACCGCACCTACGCGCTGAACGAGAGCGCTCAGGCGATGGGTCGCATGGGTGACGGGCACCCACGCGGGAAGATCGTCATCAGCATCGCATCAGCGTGAGGTAACCACGCGGCGTCGCCGCCGGGGAGACGCCGCGTGGCGCACCTTGCTGCCTGAGACAGCCGTCGGAGTGCCTGCGCGTCACATCGTCGATGCACTGCATGGAACCTGCAATCGGAGGTGCGCAGCATGCGTCTCGAGGCGCTGCTGACGGCGCGACAGCTCTTCACGGGAGGCATGCCATGCCAGCCACAGCGAGGGCGGAACACAAGACCCTGGGACGCCCCGACGAGGAGCGGGTTTTCGAGAAGGGCCGCGTCGATCTCGTCAACATCGGCGGGGGCACGGTCGGGCGGCTGACCCTCGAGCCCGGATGGCGGTGGTCGGTGCACGTCAAGCCGATCGCGGGGACCGAGCTCTGCGAGGCGCCGCACTTTCAGTCATCTCCGCCTGGAGCGCCGCGCCCCACCTGCCGCCGCACCACGCGCGGTCGCGGGTGATCAGACCGTCAACGACCTCGATGTGATGCGCTTGATGACACATGTGGGGTTCGCCGTCCTCCTCCCAGGTGAGCACGAACTCCACGAGCTCGCCATCCGGGAGGATGGTCCGGTGGATCTCATCGAAGCGTCCGGGGTCCGCGTACCAGCGACCGAGCTCGGCCTCGATGTTGGCAGCGCCGCTCACCGTGAAGCGCCAGTTGGGGACGGTCGCGTCGAGCACCGCATCCTTCGCGAAGACGCCGGCTCCGCCGACGGAGGCGGTCTCAACGGCGTGGGTGAACCTGTCGACTGGATTGGTCATGGCGATGCTCCTGATGTTGTACGACGTTCCGGCATCGTGCGTTCGGCCCATTGCAGTCCGATTGCGGCGCCCGAGCGGCACGGACCGGCCCGGCGGATCGCATCGCCGGTCGAGAGCCGGACGGCTGCCCGGTGACCGAAAATGGCAGCGTGGCTTTCGATGAAGATCTGGCTGCGCGCATCCGCGAGCTGGTGGGCGGCGAGACGGGCGTGACCGAGAAGCAAATGTTCGGTGGCCTGGCTTTCCTGATCGGGGGCAACATGGCGATCAGCGCGAGCGGACAGGGCGGGGTGCTGGTGCGCGTCGACCCTGACAAGACGGTCGAGCTGGCCGGCCGGGCGCACGCGCAGATCGCGGTGATGCGCGGACGCGAGATGCCCGGGTGGCTGCGCGTCGACGCCGACGGCCTTCGAACCAGGCCACAGCTGCAACGGTGGGTGGAGGAAGGTGTGGCGTACGCGCGATCCCTCCCGGGGAAGCCGTCCAGCGCACGATGACCCGGGCCGTCGAGGAGTCCAATCGGCGGCTGCTTCGAGCGCGCGACGCCATGGATCTCACTTACGGCCGGCCGCTCGACATCCCCACCCTTGCGAGCATTGCGTGCGTGTCCAAAGCCCATTTCATCCGCGCCTTTCGGGCGACGTTTGGAGAGACTCCGCATCGCTACCTTCAGCGCCGGCGCGTCGAGCGAGCGCTCTACCTGCTGCGCTGCACGGATCGCAGCATCACCGACATCTGCTTCGACGTCGGCTTCGCAAGTGTGGGCACGTTCAGCAAAACGTTCCACCTCATCGTCGGCGAGTCGCCGACGGACTACCGGCGCCGCGGCGAGGTGATCGCGGTGCCGACCTGTTTCGCCATGGCCTGGACGAGACCGAGCAGTTTTGGAGAAGACGACCGCTCAGCAAACGGATAGCGTTAGGGCACCAGTCAACACACAGCGCCATAGGGGAACAATGCCATGCTCAGCAGTCTCAGGATCTCGCAAATCTACGTGCTTGATCAGGATCAGGCGGTTGACTTCTACGTCGGAAAGCTTGGACTGGAGATCAACACCGACCAGGATCTCGGCTTCATGCGATTCCTCACGGTCAGCCTCCCGGGTGACCCCGACCGCCAGATCATGCTCGAGAAGCCCGGACCGCCGGCGATGGATCCGGCGACAGCCGACGAGGTTCGCTCGCTGCTGACCAAGGGTCGAACCGGCGGCCATCTGTTCTTCACGACGTCCGACGCCCGCAAGGCATATGACGAGCTTGCTGCCAAGGGTGTCGAATTCACCCAGGAACCGACGGAACAACCCTATGGCATCGACTTCGGTCTGCGCGACCCGTTCGGCAACCACATCCGCGTTGCGCAGATGCTCGCCGCCACTTCATGAAATTAAAAGCCGTCGTCCTCCTCTCGGGCAGGACGGCCACCGGCATCGAGGGACTGTCCCACAGCAGGAGGCAGCGCTTCACGCTCGCGATCGAGCAGGCGAAGGCGCCGGAAACGCGGCAGCGGCGCGTCGACAAAGCCATCAACGACCTGCGTGCGGGACGCGCTTAGTCCCAAACCGGCGAGGGTTGATCGGTGACGACGCCATCCTCGGAAACGACGAGAAAGCGGTTGAAGCGCCTGGCGAACCAGCGGTCGTGGGTTACCGCGATCACGGTTCCCTCGAACCCGTCGAGGCCGTGCTCGAGGGCTTCTGCCGAATGCACGTCAAGGTTGTCGGTCGGCTCGTCGAGGAGCAGCAGTGTCGCCCCGCTGATCTCGAGCAGCAGTATGAGAAAGCGCGCTTGCTGACCGCCGCTCAGCGTGGCGAAATCCTGCTCGCCGTGGCTGACCAGTTCGTAGCGGTCGAGCGCCCGCATCGCCGCGGCGCGGTCGAGGCCGTGCTGGTGCAGTGATTCGACGAGTGTGTGTCCGCGCAGTTCTGGGTGCTCGTGCGTCTGCTTGAAGTGTCCGGGCGTGACGCGTGCACCGAGTACGAAGCGTCCCTGGTGCGCGATCTCCTCACCCGCGAAGAGACGCAGAAGATGGCTCTTGCCCGTGCCATTCTTGCCGAGCAGCGCGATCCGCTCGCCGAACGAGACCTCGAGGTCGAACGCCAGCACCAGGCTCGGGATCGCCAGTTGGTGGCAGGTCAGCACGCGCACGCCGGTGCGACCACCACGAAGCCGAATCCGCACGTTCTGGCGGCGTGGTCGCTCGGCAGGCGGCCCGGCCTCCTCGAATTTGCGGAGCCTGGTGACCGCGGCCTGGTAGCGGCTCGCCATTGCGTCGCTCATCGTCGCCTGGACGCGGAGACGTCGCACCAATTCCTTCAGGTGGAGATGCTCCTCCTCCCAGCGCCGGTGCAACTCGTCCAGCCTGCCCAACCGCGTTTCCCGCGCTTCCGAGTAGTCGGCGAAGCCTCCCCCGTGCATCCAGACCCCGTGCCCCTCGAGGGTCACGACCCGGTTGGCGGTCTCGGCGAGGACCTGACGGTCGTGACTCACATACAGCACGGTTTTGGATGTCGCGCGCAGCGCCTTCTCCAGCTGACGCTTCGCGGCGACGTCCAGGTAGTTGTCGGGCTCGTCGAGGAGCAGCACCTCCTCATCTCCACGGAGCAACACCTCGAGCGCGAGACGCTTCTGTTCGCCGCCACTCAACGTGGTGACGCGGCGTTCGCGCACCACATCGAACGACGCGCCGATGCTGCTCTCGCAGCACACGTTCCAGATCACCTCGGCCGCGTACCCGCCGGCGGAGGCCCAGTCGGCGACGGCCTGCGCGTACGCGATCGCGACCTCCTCGTCCTCAGGGTGCTCAGCGAGGCGCTGCTCGGCGATGGACAGCGCCGTGCCCGCGACGCGGATGGGCTCAGCGGCCAGCCCCAGGAGGAAATCGCGCACCGTGGTCGCGCCGCCGGTGCTGCCGATGAACTGACGCATCACGCCGATGCCGCCGCTGCTGCGGATAGTCCCCATCTCGGCCTTGATGTCGCCGGCGATGAGCCGCAGCAGCGTCGTCTTGCCGGTGCCGTTGGCACCGACGAGCGCGATCTTGCTGCCCTCGCCCACGCGAAAGCTCACGTCGTGGAAGAGGACGTGCCCGCCGATCGAGTAGGTCAACTCGCTGACGTCGATGAATCCCATGGCGGTGCGACGATGTCACAACACGCCCCTGGGAGCAGGCCGATTAGGCTGGGACCTCCGAAGCCATCAGGGCGGAAACACCACCAGGGAAAAACCATGACCGGCGCAGACCTCGACCAACCCATCCGCGACGCGCTCGCCCGCGGCGGCGTCATCGACATCACCACGATCGGTCGCAAGACCGGCCAGCCCCACCGCATCGAGATCGTCTTCCACAACGTCGGCGGGCGGCTGTACGTCAGCGGCATGCCGGGGTTCAAGCGCAGCTACATCGCCAACCTGACAGCGGACCCGCACTTCACGTTCCACCTCAAGGGAGGGGTGCGCGCCGACCTCGCCGCCACCGCTCGGATCATCACCGACGAGGCGGAGCGCCGCGAGGTGATGCCGCACATCGCCCGCAATTGGAAGCGCGACGACATCGAGACCATGGTCGAGCAGAGCCCGCTCTTCGAGGTGACCATCGACGGCGTTGCCGCCTGAGCATGGCCAGGCTGACCTACTGCTCAGGCTCGCGACCGGCTGAGCCGGTCACCGCGAGGCAGTTGCCTCTGCGAAGTCCCAGACGGGAGTCAGCAGCTGTTCGGGGGTCTCGAGATGGGGCATGTGACCGGTGGCGGTGAGCAGGGTGAATGTCGCGCCCGGGAGATCACGCCAGCGATCCGCGAGGAGCCGAGCAATGCCATCTCCGCGGCGATCCAGCCGCCCATGGAATTGCCGACGACGGTGACGTGCTGGACGTCCAGCCGGTCGAGCAGTGCGGTGTAGACACGGGCGAGGCCCCCGATGCTGTCAAGGCTGTCGGGTCGTGGCGTGACGCCGAAGCCCGGGTGTGTTGGCGTGATCACGTGTGCCTGCCTGCTCGCGACCAGCAGGTCCGCGAACGCGGCCACCGACTGAGCCCCTGCGCCGCCGTGGAGGAGCAGGAACGGCCGCCCGGTGCCGTCGTCAGCGACCGTCACCTCGATTGGGCCAACGCCCTCCACCTCGAGATCGAGGTTTCTGGGTGTGGTCATCGATCGAACGCCGGACAGATCAGCGCAGCTCGCTGATGCGGATCAGGTTGCCGGCCGGATCGCGGAAGGCGCAATCGCGAATCCCGTACGGCTGCTCGGTCGGCTCCTGGACGACCTCAGCGCCGCTGGCCTCCAGCCGCGCGAAGGCGGCGTCGAGATTGGCGGTGGCCAGGAGGAGGTGGGCGTAGCTGCCCTTGGCCATCATCTCGGCGATGGTGCGGCGCTCGTCGTCGGTGGCGCCGCAGCCCGGGGCGGCCGGCGGCTCCAGCACGATGGAGGTGCCGGGTTGGTCGGCGGGGCCGACGGTGATCCAGCGCATCTCGCCGTATCCGACGTCGTTGCGGACCTCGAAGCCGAGGGCGTCGCGATAGAAGGCCAGGGACGCCTCCGGGTCGTTGTGGGGGAGGAAGCTCCCGTGAATGCTGATGTCCATGGCGGTCATGCTATCTGCGGCTCGGGGAGGGGCGCTTCTCGATTCCTGATCGGTCTGGTCACCTGTTTGGCCACGCACGACGGCATCCCCGCTGTCGCGCGCGTTTCGTGGCGCCGGTAGGAGCTGGGCGACACGCCGACCAGCTCGGTGAAGCGGGTGCTGAAGGTGCCCAGCGACGAGCAACCGACCGCGAAGCAGGCGTCCGTGACGCTGAGGTCGCCGCGACGCAGCAGCGCCATAGCGCGCTCGATGCGTCGGGTCATCAGGTAGCCGTACGGCGCCTCGCCATAGGCGAGCTTGAACTCGCGGCTGAGGTGTCCGGCCGACATGTGCGCGCCGCGGGCGAGCGCCTCGAC
Source organism: Candidatus Dormiibacterota bacterium (assembly GCA_049283735.1). Classification (GTDB taxonomy): domain Bacteria; phylum Chloroflexota; class Dormibacteria; order Aeolococcales; family Aeolococcaceae; genus Palsa-851. The sequence goes on along the minus strand of JBAPWO010000020.1, from coordinate 957 downwards.
GTCCAGCGGCTGCGCGTACTCCCGGTCAATCCGGTCGCGGACGCGGCGCAGCCGGGCGAGGTCGCGCAGGTGCTGCGCCACGGCGGGTGTGCTCGTCACTCATGAGATCGTGCCACGTCGGCCTCGGTCAGGCGCCGACGCGTCATCGGTCCTGAATCAGTCCGAGGACGTTGCCATCGGGGTCGCTGAAGGTGGCCACCAGCCGGCCGCCACCGACGTCTCGGGCGGGCTCCTTCACGGCGGCACCTGCGGCGGTCACCTCGGCGAGCTTCGCCTCGATATCCGCCACGTGCCAGTACGCGACCGGCGAGGTGTTGTCCTGCGGTCCACGGCCCGGCACCAGCCCGATCTGCTGACCGGCGGCCTCGTAGCCGACGTAGTAGGAAGAGTCGGCGCTCGGGGGTAGGCCGAGTAAAGCTGTGTACACCGGCTTGGCCCTTTCAAGGTCGGATACGGGATGCAGCACGGTCTTGATTCCCTCGGTGGAAGAGTCGCTCATGGTCACTCCTGGCGTTGTGGTGGTTATGTCCATGGCGGTGATGCTAGGTGCGGCCCCACGACGGGCGCTTCTCGATTCCTGATCGGTTTGGCCACCTCTTTCACCCCGGACGACGGCATCCCCGCCGCCGCGCACGCCGATGTGCCTGGACGTACGAGACGCGTCCTAGCCGTCCCCGCCAGATACCGCCGGGGCGACGAAGACCTCGCCGCCGTCAGGCACCGGCGTGTCCATTGGGGAGCCGGTTCTCACACTCACCCCGTCGACGAACATGAGGACGTGGGGTCGAAGCCGGCCCTGCTCGTCACGCAGCCGGCGTTCCAGTTGAGGAAGGCGCTCGGCAAGATCATCGAGCGCGGCCCCCAGCGTGCCGCTGTGGATCTCGATCTCGGCCTGCTCGCCGGCATAGCGGCGCAGCGCCGCGGGCAGGAGCAGCCGCGAGGTCACGCGACCTCGGC